>JAKAPY010000198.1:474-3247 GCA_021811925.1 Thermoplasmata archaeon
GGTTCCCAAGCCGCGCAATCGGGGATGGAACTGGCAGACCATAACTTGTGTAGCGTTCGAGGTTGACGTACTCCCTCTGAACCCACATGCTGATTGTCTTGCTGAAATTGCCCGTTATTCCCCTGAAACGCTCATCCCCAGCGATATAGACTGCAAGCGCCTTGAATGTCGAATTGGTTATTCTGTATATTTTGAGTGCGAGCACTTTCCCATCCCCAGATGTGCACTTGAAAACTCCCCCTTCCTTGCCAGTGGATACGGGAAAATCGATCGTAGAGATGATGTCATCTTTCATCAGTTCATAGATATTCATCAGAGTGCGCTTGTCGAAAAACTGGTCGAATACCTTCCTGTCCTCGACCCCTTTGACCCTCTTCTGATACGGTTCCAGAAGCCTAAGGTATCTATCCTCATTCTGCAGAGACGGCAATCAAATCAGCCCGGGAGGCAACTTCAGAAGACGTTGATCCCCTTGGGGATCATATTCCTCCTGCTAAGGTAAGAGGATTGCGTCTTGGTGTAACGGTAAAGAATATCTGCCTTGTCTTCCTGGAAATCCCATGGTCTCACAATTACGAGATCCCCTTCGCGAATCCACATTTTCTTCTTGATTTTGCCTGGTATGCGCCCCATACGTGCCTTCCCGTCAGCGCATTGAACCCTGATTCTAGAACCACCGAGCAACTGGTCGGCCACCGCCAGCATCTCGCCTGTGTTTCGCCTTGGGAGAGGCACGCGCATGAATGTGTCGGTACCCTCTTCCCCCTCCACTATAGACTCCTGCCTGCTCTCGAATCTGGCCTGTCTTTCCCTGTTGCTCTTTATGCTCAAGTTGAATCTCCGTTCTCTGTCTTTGAATAAGATAGTAAACATCGCCTGACTAAATACATTGTGCAGAAACTGTAGGTAATGTGAGAGTGTAAACAGCCGTCCTGCAGCCTTGCGTCTGTGTGTAAATAAATGCTCGAAAGCCAAAGGCGGACCGCCTTTTTCCTGCGTGAACGGTGCAATGGTGTTCATTCCTGACGTGCTGAGCCATTGTCAAGCATGTATCACAGTCAGGCCCTGAAAATACACCGCCATTTCGGGACAGAAGATTGGCTTCCAACGTGTTCCAGCGATGAGGCGTTTCACTCAATCGATTGTTCTTCGATAAAAGCAGGTATCGCGATGCTATGTATTGCCTGACCTCAGGGAATTACATGAGGGGAAGAGGCTTCATCAGGTATGTCGCTGTATATTTCGTCACACCTGTGGAAGGCGAATGTAATATACCTCTTGTCTCCCCTGCTGTTCTTGATGCTGCACGGCCCAAATCCATCGTCATCAGCGCCGTACCATTTCTCACAATTCTTGCAGAGCATGTGCCGATCACCCACAGAACATATTGCCGAAGCCCTTTCCCGAATATAAATCCATATCGCATATCTGAACAGCAGGCGGATTAGCCGAAGACTGGGTCGGCTGCAGGCACACTGAACCTAGATTTGTCCGTCTTTCGGCTGATTCGGCCTGTACCTGCAAAACGCTCAGTCCAGTTCGTAAAGGCTTGTCTTTCCGCCTTCGTTTGCATAGAGATATGCCATCCAGTCCCCTTCCACTCTGAAATCGTACTCGAGACCGAATATCAGCAACCATTGCTGATCCGGATTCAGCGTAAGAATCCTCAGAATGGCCGGTTTCATCACCGATTCGTTCCATGCTTCCATCAGCTCCTTGTTCTCTGAGCGGTTCACTGCCGGATCGCCGCCCTTTGGGTCACCGTAAGTGATGATGCACTTCAGTTTGGGCGCCGAACCGGCGAGCGCGGATATTCTCTCAAAGACGTCGTCCCTCTCATTCTCGTGCTCTATATGGGCCACCGCTGTCGAGGCATCGACGTCAAAGATCAGGGCGCCCTCTCTGTTTCCCTGTGCAAACCTTATCCAGAGGCCCATTTTCTCCCTTGCAAGATGGAGCAGATAAGGTTCCACCACTCCACGCGTCCATTCTTCTGAACTCATTTCCCATGTAAGCTTGTAATGGCTGTCCAGCCAAGTTGTGAAATTCCGTTTCCAAGCATCCCATAGATCTTCCGCCGAGAGCATTTTATCGACCAGTCATTGAATCGCTGGATGTAGATTAAACTGCACCCTGCCGGCTTTTCTAGAAAGTTCGCCCCAGAAATTTCACGGTTGAATCCTGCAGCCATTACCTGGGCACGGAAGTGCTGATATCAGTCAATTGAATGCACTGCAGACCGCGCGGAAGCGCAGAGTTTTAATGGGTTGCCGACTGCGGGTTTCAGCAACTTTCTGCCACTGGAAGTCAACTGCCGCAGGCAGGTGACAATTGTGGCGATAATCCGATTCTCCGCCTTTCTAGGAAGACTTTGGAAAGTTGACTTGCTGACTCCTTTGCTCCTTGCAATTGCGTCTCTTGTGACTTGCGCCCTTGCTTCTGAAGTTTGTCGGAAGCAATTATATGTTGTTGTCAGCCCGACTACTGGATGAAATAATTACAGTGTTAAATATAATGGTCAAAAATTTAATGGGTCAACCCGACATGCTGCAACATTTCTTCGAATACCCACTCACCCTTCATTTTGAATTGCCTACCATGGCACATCGTGGAGTCATTATATCCGACAAGCAGAATTTGCGGCTTCATAACTCTCCACTAGGTAAGACATATATACCGTAGCCCACTATAGCATAATATAGTGGTTCAAGTGCCAACAACCCTACAGGTACGCGAGAAACTACAAAAGGAACTGGCAAAGCGCAAGTTGCAC
>JAKAPY010000022.1 GCA_021811925.1 Thermoplasmata archaeon
CCATTCTTACTCCGCAGTTGATGTCAAACCCGAGGCCGCCGGGTGAAATTACACCATCATCCTCCGACTCAGCAATCACGCCCCCGATTGGAAAGCCGTATCCCCAGTGGATGTCGGGCATGGCCAGCGCCTTTCCGAGTATGCCTGGCATGAATGCTATGTTGGCCGCCTGCTCAAGGGCATTGTCCTGCCTTATCGTCTCGAGCATCTTCTCGTCCGAGTAGATGACGGAAGAGGTGCGCATACCCTGCTTGTATGTGCTCGGTATCTCCCATCTGTAATCGTCTATCTTCTTGAGTGGACCGTTCCAAGACACTCGCTCACCGCAATCCATGTCCGTGGCGTATCTAATAAAACTTTGGCTTGGCTGCGATTTGGGCCGTTCAATCTCGCAGGTGCTTCGGGATGGCACAGAAACCGCCCGCCTTCCTGCTCAGCTCAACAAGCGGTGATCCAGCTTTTTCCGAAAGCTTCCGTGGCGCGGGAGTCCACATGTAGTTGTCAATGAGGATGATGCCCCTGTCCATATGCTTCCATGCGTTGCTTATCTCAAATTCCACATGCTTTTCTTCATGGGTGCTGTCGTGGTAGAACATGTCTATCTTCCCGAGCTTTTCGAGGAGCGGCTTTAGCAATATGGCGGAATCGCCTGTGTGCAGCTGCCAATTTTTCTTCAGCTCTCCAGGAATCACAAAACCAACTGGATATGTCTCCGGTTCATGGCCGTACTTGACGCCGAAGTCTATCGAGTGCAGGAAACAGTCGCCTGCCGCTGACAGTATCACCGTCGTGGACGAACCTGGTCCGACACCCGTCTCGACTGCTGTATGCGGCTTAAGCAGCTTGACAATGGCATACATTGCCCTCCTCTTGTCGGGCGTAAGCGCCAGCAGGTCCCTGCCGTCCAGTCTCTTCTCGATGTAATCATCAAGGGCGAGGTATTCGTTGCAGTAACTCTCTACAACCTTTTTGTCGACACCGAAAATATCCGCTATCTTTGCCTCAACACTCACTGCTGTCCGCCCCGGTCAGGATGCTGTCTGTCCGGTGAGGTAATATCGCAAACTCTAAATTCCTTTTCCCGTTTGCATCCTCACACTGCTGAAAACTCTCACAGAAACGCAATATAGGCGATTCAGCAATCGAAATTGATTGAAGACAATGGACTAAGCAGGCAGGGTTAGTATTGACTTCAAGTTCTAGCATTGTGATGGATGGATTGACCAAGAGGTTTGGGCAGCTCACTGCCCTTGATCATCTGGACCTCAAGCTCGAGGGTTCGAAGTGCGTAGGCTTCCTTGGGCCGAACGGTGCAGGGAAGACAACGGCGCTCAAGCTCCTGTCGGACATGATATTTCCCACAGAGGGCGAGTGCTTCATAAACGGCATATCGGTGCAGGAGGAACGCAAGAAGGCACTCGCCGAAGTCGGCCTTCTCATCGAAACACCAGAAATATACCCTTCGCTCACCCCGCGCGAGGCGCTTGGGATGATCGCAGATCTCAGGGGCGTTCCGCATTCGGAGTGGAATGCCAGGATTGAAACGGTGCTGTCCGAAGTCAAGATGATGGAGTGGGCGGACAAGAAGGTTGGTTCGTTCTCGAAAGGCATGAAGCAGCGCATCAACATAGCTGCCTCACTGGTCCACGACCCGGAAATAGTGATACTCGATGAGCCCGCAACGGGCCTGGACCCAAGGGGAATGGCTGAGGTCCGGGACATTGTGCGGAGCCTGAAGAAGCGCAACAGGCTGATTTTCATGAGCAGCCACATTCTTCAGGAAGTGACTGACGTCTGCGATGAAATTGCACTCATTGACAAGGGGAAGCTCCTTCTCTACGACACGCTTGCAAATACGATTGCAAGGTTTTCCGACGCAGGTGCGCAGTCCACTGTCGACGCGGGCCTTTCAAGGCCCCTTGACAGTCAGGGGGAGGGAAAACTGAAAACCTCGGGGGACATAGTTTCATTCGAGTCTGTTGAGCCCACACGCCTCCGAATAACATTCAAGGGCGGCATGAAGGGGCAGGAGAAACTGCTTCAGTCCCTGGTGGCGATGGACATAGGAATTGTCAGCCTCTCCGGCAGGGCAAACGCACTCGAGGACATATATCTCCAGCAAATAGGGAGGGGAGATTGAAATGGCAGCGGAAGCCGAAGTGACAGGGGAGCATATCAAGGCAGCAGAATCTGTATTCAATGTTCCAGGCACATTCATGCAGATTCCAAAACTCATGCGCTATCAGTTCAGTGTATACCTTCAGTCAAGGCGGTTCTACGCAATGATATCAATCATTGTAGTCATAGGCGCACTGCTCTCGGTGGTGGTTGCGCATTTCCGCCCTTCCTTCATAAACAACAATCTCGCCTTTTACGGCTCCCTGTTTGCGGGAGCCATCCCTGTTGTCATCGTTCTTGCAGCAGTCTTCTTCGGAGGGGACGCAATAGCGGGTGAATTCCAGAACAGGACAGGGTATTTCCTGATGAGCGTGCCAATAAGGAGGGCCACCATATATGTGGCAAAATACATCGCCGCCTTCCTTGCCTCCCTCGCGATAATGGCCCTCTACGTTGTTATACTGCTGATCAACGGCGTATACTACTTTGGCTCAAATGCGTTCCCGTGGCAGCTCGGCCTTTCATTCGTGCTGTCGATTGCCTATCTTGCCGCCGTCCTTGGGACAACCTTCCTTTTCAGCTCCCTTTTCAAGACAAGCGCCTACGGTTTTGTCATGACGGTTGTTCTCTTCCTGTTCGGGTTTTCGCTGCTTGAGGACCTTATGTCGCTTGTGGTGAAGATGGAACCGTGGATGGTGATATCCTATGCCAGCGGTGTAATGGGCGATGTGTTCTCATCCAACATACACTGGGGATTCACGGGCCTTACAACAACACTGACTACGAGGGGTCCGGGAGGAGCCATATTCCGCTCCACTTCATACACCCCGGGTGTCGGCGAGGGTGTGTTGATTATGCTCGCCTATTTCATAATCACCGCTATTGTGGGCCTCTTCAGGTTTGAGCGCCAGGAGTTCTCCTGAACCGCGTGCCCCTGCGGGCGCGCGGTCTGTCTTCAACAACGCTGCAGCCCGCCTGTTTGAGTCTACAGAATCTGCATGAACTCGGAGTAGCGTGCCGGATCCTTGACTTTTTCATAGTCAAGCCCGTCCTTCCATCTGGCATAGGACCACACCTCGTACGTCTTCTTCTCGGATGCGGTCGCCTTTTCCTTCTGCTTCACCGTCAGCTTGGCAGGCCTCTCCCCCGCCTTCACCTTTATTTCCCTGACATTTCCTTCCCTTGAGATAAGCACCTGCGCCGTCTGGCCAGGCTTCAGCTCTGCTATTCTCGCCTTAAGCTCATCCGCCTTTGTCCTCATGCCGTTGATGGCTATTATCTCGTCCTTCGGGTACAGGCCCGCTTCCGCGCCCGGCCCGCCCTCGAATACCGACGAGATGACAGACTTGTTGTCCCTGGACATCATGATGCTGAAGCATCCCTTCCCCTCACCATTCTCCCTGTCAAGCTTCAGCCCTGCAAGACCGAGATACCTCTCGAACGGAAGGTCCCCCCTTCCCGCTATGTTCCTGCTGTAGAATTCATCTATGCTCTTGCCGCCTACTTCACTGCAGGCAGCCCTGAACTCCTCTTCCGTGAATCCCTTTCCCTTCCTGTATGTCCTGTTGTAGAGGAGGCGCATGACATCGTCCAGCCTCTTCTTTCCCCCCGTTTCCGAGATTATGAAGAGGTCGAGCAGCATGCCGATCAACGAGCCCTTGTTGTAATATGAGACCACGGCGTTGACCGTATTCTCATTTCGCCTGTAGAATTTGATCCATGTGTCGAAACTCGACTCCTCTGCGCTCTGGTGATTCCTGCCCGGAGTGTTCCTGAAGAGCTCCATCTCCCTTGCAAGAGCCCTCGCGAATTCAGCCGGTGACGAAATCTTCGCCTTTCGTATGGATGTCAGTTCAAAGTATGACGTGAACCCTTCGGATACCCAGAGCAGCCTGGTGTAGTTCTCCTTCGAATAGTCGAACGGCCCAAGTGCTGTCGGCCTCAGCCTCTTGACGTTCCACAGGTGGAAGAATTCATGCGAGAAGAGCTCGAGGTTGGACAGGTAGTCGGCCCTTTCAGCAAACACGAACGGTTCGGAAATGCAGTGGGTTGAATTCAGGTGCTCCAGGCCGCCGCCGCTATTCGGTATCATCTGGTAGATGAATACATACCTCGAGTAGGGAACGTCCTTCATGATGGATATTTCGGATGCGACTATCTTCTTCAGGTCGGAGAGGAATTTCTCCCTGTCGATGTTCCCTTTCCCGTAGAGCGCCACCTCGTGCTCCTTCCCTGACACCTCGAACTTGTGCACTTCATGGTTTCCGACCTCTATGGGCGAATCGATGAGTATGTCGTAGTTTTCAGCCCTGAACGTCCATTTGCCAGTCTGCTGGAGGCCAGTGGACACTCTTTCCCACCCGTCATGCGGCACAATCTCCACGTCGGCCGGAAGTCCCTCGGCCCCTCTAATATACAGGCAGGCCCCGGCACCGTTGATCGTCATCCTGTCGCTGTCGATGTAGCACTCATGTACGTTGACGGAATGCGCATGCACCCTGTACTTGACAGTGATGCTGTTGCCGTCCCCCTTCAACAGCCAGGTGCTCTTGTCCTTCTTCTCCAGCTTTTTCTCCCTTCCGCCCTTGCCGTACGCCTTTATGTCCATGACACGGCCCGCGTAGTCCACGACCGAATATGAGCCGGGAGTCCAGACGGGCATGCAAAGCTCCATGTCCGCCCTGTCCGACTCAAATGTCATTTCAACATTGAAACAGTTCAGTGATGCGTCCTTCGCGTCAATCCGGTAACTGATGCCTTTGACCATTATTGCACCATCTCATTCTGCAGTTGAGTCAGCCGGAATGCGTTGCGCCTTATCTCTTTGTCGGATGGGAGGCCATCGTGACGGCCAGCTCTCCCCTCGTCCTGTCCAGTAGCGAACGGGCGACATCCTGCTTCCTTCTTATCTCAACAACCTTGCTCGGAAAATGCAGTTTTGAAAGCGCAATGTATAACCGCTCCATCTCCCCCACCCACTTCGACGCCTCCTTCACCTTGCCCGTTATCATGTCGTCGAGCGCGGTCCTTCGAAACTCCCCTATGAGGTCTGCGAGCCCAAGGACGTACGTGGAGGCATTCACCCTCAATTGCTGCGGCATTGGCATTGCCTCGCCGCTTATTGCCGCTCTCAGCAGCGTCGCCTCGACATACTCCTGCATTGCCTCCTCGACGAATCCGCTGTAATACACCTCGTGGTGCTCACGGAGCAGGGTGTTGACTTCTGTTACCTTGGACTTGAGTTCCCTGAAGCCTTCGACGATCGACTTTTCGCTCCTATGCTGATGGAGGGAATAGATTAGGTCTGAAGACAGCCTGACAATCTGCCTGCAGGTCTTCATCGCTATCTCCCTGAGCTCGTCCTTCTCCTCGAGATCCCTTTCCACCTCATCTACAACCTTGTCCAGGTTGTCGAATACCGTCATGCTGCCTCACCCGTCTTCCGGTGGAGTTCGATGCCGGCTGCCATTTTTCTCCCCATTTCCTCCCTTGTTCCAATGTCCTTTCTTGTATAAACAAGTCCTCCGACAAACTGTCCGGCCCTTTCAATCACGGCACATGCTTCCCATGGATCGGCATGCTTCGCGAGCAGCGCGAACGACCTGGAGGTTGTCGTAGTAAGTTTCCCGTCATCCGAATTGACCGACCCGTAATAGAGCATGGCGCCCGTCTCTGCTATCTTCTTCTCGTCGATTGAAAGCGCCGAGCCCTTGACCGGCCTGTCGCCGTAACCGTGCGGCACATAGTATCTGCAGACTGTGCTCACCTTCTCAAATGACAGGCCATTCTTCAGTTCCCCGGAGGCTGCAGAGTACAGGGCGGAGGTGAAATCACCCTTGGTCACAGAAAGGACGTTCATCGACTCGGGGTCTGCAAACCTTGCGTTGTATTCAATGAGCTTTACCCCGTCGGGAGTGAGCATGAATCCGCCGTACAGGAGGCCCCTGAACTCCCGTCCCTCCTTCCTCATTGCTGCAATGGTCCGCTGCATGATATACAGCGCCTGCTCCCTGTCACTCTTGTTCACAAACGGAAGCAACCCGTCCGCAAGCGAGTACGAACCCATTCCGCCCGTGTTGGGGCCCGTGTCCCCTTCGAAGGCACGCTTGTGGTCCTGGGCGAGGGGAAAGGGGAAGAGCCTTTTGCCGTCTGAAAGCGCCTGCAGGCTGAATTCCTCTCCCTTCAGCCTTTCTTCCACAACGACCTTTTTCCCTCCTCCGATACCGTGCCTGAAAATCTCCTGCACGTATGCCTTGGCTTCGGCGTTGGATTTTAGCTGCTCCCCTACGACCTTTACTCCTTTTCCACCCGTCAGGCCGCTTGGTTTGATGACAACGTCGGACCTGCATCCGTCGATGTATGAGCTTGCGGAAGCAGGATCGTCGAAGGATGCATAGAGTGGATTGCCCTCGATTCCGTATTTTTCCAGCAGTCCCCTTGCAAATGATTTTGACGACTCTATCTCGGCCGCTCTTCGCCCCGGCCCAAAACATGGTATGCCCGCTGCCTCGAGCACATCGCCCAGTCCCGCTTCAAGCGGATCCTCCGGCCCTATGACAGCGAACTCGACACCTGTTTCTTTTGCGAAGGCCCTTACCTTCTCGGTGTCCGTTTCGGGTGATATGAGGAAGCTTTTCGAAAGGCGGTTAATCCCGGGGTTCCTGTTTTTCATCACACTGAACAGGGTGTTATCCTCGGTACCGAGCCTTTCAGCAATTATGTGCTCCCTGCAGCCTCCACCGACAACCAGTATCTTCATCCTTGCATCACGCTCCGCCTGGTCACAGACTGAACAGGCTGTGAGTATCCATGCCAATAAACGCTTATGTGGAATCAATATAAGAAAGGACAGCCGCGCAGCCCATCCATTCCAGCACGATTTGCATGGCCCCTGGTCATGCATTTGGCCAGCAGCCAGGCCGGCATGGACATGTATTTAACGGCGAAAGCTGAACGGGCCGCCAATGGACCGCAAAAGGCAGAGGGCCGTGATTTTGACACTTGTGGCCGCAGCCCTGTGGGGAACATCATTTCCAGTCATAAAGCTCGGGCTGACGGATGTCAATCCCTCTGTTTTCCTGTTCTACAGGTTCCTGATCGCTTCCTCCATCATGCTTGTCCTGTTCTTCTCAATGCGCATGGACTGGAAGATATTCCTCAACAGAAATCTCGTGCTGCTCGGATTCATTTTCTCCCTTTCATTCTTCTTCCAGTATGTAGGCCAGACAGCCACTCAGGCGGGCGAGGCGGCAGTCCTCCTCAATACAACGCCGATAATAGTGCCACTCATGTCCTACTTTGCAATCAACGAAAGGCTCGGTGCAAGGAAATACTCCGCCGCAGGCCTTGGAATGATTGGTGTTGTGTTCATGTCCGGTGTCCTGAGCCCATCCAACATTGGTTCGACAGACTTCGGCGTAGCACTCATGCTTTTTTCCGCAGTTGCCACTTCCGTGTACATCATAGGGACGAAAAGACTCTCATCCGAAATCAAGCCAATGGAGTTCTACCCGCCCGTCTTTGCCTACGGCACCGCCTTCATGTTTGTCTACACAATCGCGTTTGGCAACGGTTATACTGCAATCTGGGGCGATCCTCTTTCTGTTAGCGCCATCCTTTATCTGTCGATAGCGTGCTCAATTCTGCCTTTCTTCCTCTGGTACTGGGGACTGCAGCATCTGAGTGCCACGGCGTCATCGGTCGTCACCCTTTTTGAACCGGTGGTCGCCATAATTGTTTCGGTCTTATTCATCAACGAGCCGTTCGGGCTGATGCAGCTTGTTGGAACGGCCTTCATCTTCACTGCAATAGTTGTGATAAGCAGATAGTTACACGAATTCGTGGTATTTCGCCTCTCTCCTCAAACTTGCCCTCCTTTCCTGCACATCCTCCACGTACTTTCCGACGAGTCTCCAGAAAGCTCTCGAATGGTTCCTGTGCCTGAGATGACAGAGTTCGTGTATTATGACGTAGTCCACAATTTCAGGCTTGAAGGCGGCGAGCTTGAGATTGAAGCTCACCACTCCCTCAGGCGAACAGCTGCCCCATTTGCTCTTGTATGCCCTTACCCTGTAGGAGGAGGCAGCAAGGCCGGTAAGTCTCTCCATGTCTTCTATCCTGTCCAGGAGGTATGCCTGCAGCTCCGTTTCGTAGAATTGGAACAGCATTCCGAGGGCAGCCTTGCCGCCTACGCCCTTCCCGTTGAAGCGCACATTCCCACCTTCTATCCGTCCGCCTGCCGGCCCTTCGTCATCGAAGACAACCTTGTAGTCTTTCCCGAACAGGGGGATGGATGCTCCATTGCGCAGGGTGACAGTCCTCGTCGGCTCGCTTTTCATCTTCGACAGGGTCTTTGCTATCCATTCCGCGTTTTCCTCAACGAAACTGTCGACGCTCGCCGGCGCAATCCCCGGAGGGCAGCGGACAACTACCCTGCCGTCAGGGTAGACAGCTATCCTGATGCGGCTGGAACGTGTGTTCCTTACAACGCTGTAACCGATTGCTTCACCGCGGGAGTCCGACCCCCCTGTTTCCCTTCCCATCTCGCAGCCGGTTGGGCACATTCCTCGGTCCGCATTATAAATGCTGTGCCCGCCTGTGTGTAACCGGCCCACTGAAAAATGTTTTAACACAGACGCGTTTCCAATGATCATGGTCAGCGACTCCGAACTCCAGAAAAAACTTGCTTCGCTGGGCATAGAGCCAGGCGATGAGATCCTGGTTGCCTCCGGGGAAAGGGAGTTGAAAGGCATACTCATACCTCACCACGAATTCAGCGATCATGGAATAATCACAGTCAAGCTGGGCTCGGGTTACAATGTCGGTGTAAAGGCCTCGGGCAAGACCAGGATCGAGCTGCTGAAAAAGGCCGTTGCAAGCCCCTTCGGAAAACAAAAGAGAGGGGCGGAACACGCTGCGAAGAGCGAGTTGAGAAGGGTTGCATTCGCGGGCACCGGCGGAACAATTGCCAGTTTTGTCGATTACAGGACAGGGGGCGTATTCCCCGCAATGGACGCGGCAGGCATAGTCTCACTCGTGCCGGAGATATCGAGAATATGCAGTCTTGAGGGCAGGAACATTTTCTCCGTCTTCAGCGAAAACATAGGATACGAACAGTGGTGCGTCCTTGCCGATGAGATTGCAGACAGGCTGAATGAGGGCTACAGCGGAGTGCTTGTTTCGCACGGGACAGACACCCTGTCGTATACCGCAGCAGCCCTTTCCTTCATGCTGCCACGGCTTAGCGGGCCCGTGACAATAGTGGGCGCCCAGCGATCGCCCGATCGCCCTTCCTTCGACGGTTATCTCAACCTTGTTTCTGCTGCGCGCATCTCTTCATCCAGCGACATAGGGGAGGTTGTTGCTGTAATGCATGCCTCTTCATCGGACAGGGGATGCAATGTGCACCGGGGCACAAAGGTCAGGAAAATGCACTCAAGCAGGAGGGATGCGTTCAGGAGCGTGAATGCAGAACCGATTGCATTCGTGGATGATGAGATACACTTCCTCTCCGACTACAGGAAGAGCGCTCCAGGCAGGGTCAGGGCAGACACCAGGATGGAGGAAGAGGTTGCCCTTCTGCAATTCTATCCCGACATGGATGCCAGGGACCTGCTGAAGTGGGCGGATGGGAAGAAGGGTGTTGTCGTGGCAGGAACTGGTCTTGGCCACGTCAATTCGGGGCTTGTTGACGCAATAGGCAAACTGACAGGTGAGGATGTGCCTGTCGTGGTTACCACTCAATGCCTTTACGGCTCGGTTGACCTGAACGTGTACGCCACAGGCCGTGACCTGATAAAAGCAGGGGTTATAGACGGCAGGGACATGCTCCCCGAGGTTGCTTATGTGAAGCTTCGCCATGTTCTTGCACATCACAGCAGGCCGGGAGACATCAGGAAGGCAATGATGAATAATGCGGCAGGAGAATTCAACGACAGGAGGACGGGACTGGATGAATTCTGATCCGCCTGCACACATAAAGGCAGGGCTGGAAATACATCAGCAGCTCGAGACGGAGAAACTCTTCTGCAGCTGCCCCTCCGATCTGAGCGAGCAGGTAAACGGCCTGGTCCTCAGAAAACTGCGCGTGTCCGTTTCGGAAATGGGTGAAGTCGATGAGGCGGCAAGGCTCCAGACGGCTAAGAACGAATCGTTCCAGTATGAGATAACACCAAACAGCTGCCTTGTCGAACTTGATGAAGAGCCACCCCATGCAGTAAACATGGAAGCCATCAGGGTGGGCCTTGAGATGGCACTACTGCTGCACTCCACTCCGGTGGACGAAGTGCATTTCATGAGAAAGGTTGTTGTCGACGGTTCGAACACGGCCGGCTTCCAGAGGACTGCCCTTCTTTCGATGGGAGGATGGCTGGATGTTGGAGAAAGGCGTGTCGGTATCCAGAGCATATGCTGCGAAGAGGATGCATGCAGGAAGATAGACAGGAAGGGCGACACCGTCACCTACAGGCTGGACAGGCTTGGCGTCCCCCTGCTTGAGATTTCAACGGACCCGGATATCGATTCACCTGAAATGCTGAAGGCGGTTGCAAGAAAGATAGGCATGCTGCTGCGGGCGACGGGGAAGGTCAAGAGGGGAATAGGAACGATAAGGGAAGATCTCAACATTTCAGTCAGTGGCGGTTCCAGGGTGGAGATCAAGGGTGTGCAGGAGCTGGACATGCTGCCTGCAATAGCCGAAAACGAGGCAGCCAGGCAGAGAAGGCTGCTCGATGCCTCCGGCCGCCTTTCCGAAAGGAAGCATGCAATAGCGCATGGCTGGAAGGACATGACGGCCATGCTCTCGTCATCACAGTCGACGGTCATACGCCGCTCTCTGAATGCCGGCAGCATCATGGGCGGCATGGTACTGCCGGGGTATGCCGGACTGCTCTCTTCCGGCGGGCAGAGTGTTATCGGGACGGAGATAGCACAGAGGCTCAGGGCCATGGGCATACACGGAATACTTCACTCCGATGAGCTGCCAGCCTACGGCGTAACGGAGGAGGAGAAGATCAGGGTTGCGACGGTGCTTGGGGCTGGCGGCGGCGATGCGTTTGTGCTGTGCGCTGCACCATTATCGAGGATGGACGAGGCGATGGCTGCTGTTGTGGCGAGGGCCATGCAGGCCGCAGACGGCGTCCCCGAGGAAACAAGGGATGCTAAGGAGGACGGCAGCACGGCGTACAGCAGGCCCCTGCCCGGAAGGGCCAGGATGTACCCAGAGACGGATGTGCTGCCAATCAGGGTGGACAGGAAGCTCCTTGACGGCATAGCTTCCGAGCTGCCGGAACCGTTTGAGGAACAGGCTGCCAAGATTGAGAAGGAATTCAATCTGCACAGGCAGCAGGCGGTTCAGATAGCCGAAGAGGGTTATGGAAAGCTTTTCACAGACCTGGGCAGCAGGTACGGAAACCCTGCGGTGCTTGCAAGAATACTTCTCAACAACATGCCCGAAGCGGAAAGGGAGGCAGGCGCTTCATTCGAGGACCTGTCAGTTCTCGAAGGGGTTATGGCCAGGCTCAAGGACGGTGCCTTTGCGAAGGAGGCGGTCCCGGGGCTGCTCGTCTGCATGCTCCGCGGCAGTGGACTGGACGAATGCATCTCCGCACTTGGAATTGGCGGGATGGCGAAGGAGGAGGCCGCAGGCATAATTGCCAGGATTGTCAATGAGCACGTGGACCTCGTCCGTGAAAGGGGAGAGGCATCGGTCGGCCCGCTGATGGGCCTTGCGATGAAGGAGCTGCGCGGCAAAATAGATGGAAGGGAGATCAACTCCCTGCTTGCATCCGAGGTACGCAGAGTCATTTCTTCAAAGGGTGCCTGAGCCTGGCCCTGTAGACGGTCAGCGTTTCGAATTCCACTTTTCTGGCCGCGAATGGCAGCACATCCCACTTCATGGCACACTGCTCGAGAAAAAGTGCCGTGTTTCCAAGCGAGCTGAGGACGACAAGAACCTCCCCTCCGCTTTCCAGATGCTCCGCGGCCTGCGACATGAACTCAAGCGCAAGCTCAACGCCCTCGGGTCCGCCAGCCAGCTGGCTGTCGGGGACGCCGCCTTCGGGAAGGTATGGCGGATTGAAGGCAATCATACTGAATGTACAATTGATGCATTCGAGGAGATCGCACTGAACCAGTCCAATGCTCACACCGTTTTCTGCCGCGTTCATCGAAGCCTCAGACAGCGCGTTTGCATCCATGTCGGTCGCAGTCACTTCGTAACCCAGGGTTGCCGCCTTTATGGCAACAATCCCTGTCCCTGTCCCGACTTCAAGGAATTTACCGCCACCCTCCACGAGCGACTGGGCAAGCAGAAGGCTGTCCTCCGAAGGCGGATAACTGCCCTTCCCCCAGTGGGCGATGCGGACGCCTGCTATGTTCAACTCCCTCCCCTTCCTCCCCCGTGTCCGGCCACACTGCTGTCTGCCTCAAACTGCTCGAGGTGGCCCTTCAAGTCCTCCCTGAACTCCCGCCCTATCATCTTCTTCACGAAGGGCAGGGCAAAAGCAATCCTCCATATCCCCTGGGGATGTATATCGGCATGCACCGTTGCCTCCGTGAGGTCGCCCTTCCGAATGAAGCTGTACCTGCCATCGACCTTCCACACCCTGCTGTCCGAATGGAACACTATCCCATCCGGCGGCAGAAGTGTTACAACCACCCTGTCGACAAACCTGAGCGGCCTTGAGAAGACATCATCCATGACAATGCTGTTTCCCTCCCTTGATACGATTCTCCTTTCGACCTTTGTGAAACTGCTGTCGGCTATTACACCGTCAGTGTAGTCTGACCACCATGAATAGAGCTGTTCCGGCCTCCCCACGGCCGTCATGGATGCGCTGAAGTGCATTCATCCTGCCGCCTGGCCCGAGTTCAGCCATTGCTCCAGAGGAGCTTGCTCTTCCTGTCGAAGTTTTCACGCATCATTTTAGCGTAAACCCTGACTATGTCCCTGGCTTCGGCCCCTCCCCTTTCAACCATCCTGCTTTCCGTCTTTATCTTCGTTATGACGGCATCGCCCTTGTCCGTCCCTATTATGTCGCCGATCGAAAACTCCTCCTCCGGCTCCGCCTCGACCTTCATGGACAGTGTCTTTGAGCCGCTGTTTACCGACACCCTCACAAGCTTCCTCCCGAGCGACTTTGCCCAGATTGTCACGACCTCGTCCGCCTTTGCCGACCTTCTCCTTCCCTCCCTCGTGTCGACAGCAGTGACTATTCCCCTCCTGTCCCCGAGGTAAATCTCCTCGCCCGTAGTGACAACTTCGTCGGCGAACAGCTTTGTCCTTCCTTTCGTGGATACGCCTTCGTCGCTCAGCACGTATCCCGCCTCGATCAGCTTCTCCTCTTCCATCATCTTCTTCTGCACGTGCCCGCAGCTGTTGCACCGCAGCGTGTATTCCAGGCCCTCCCTTCCAATTCCCTTCTGTATATGGACTATCGAGTGCTCAGTCACTTCGCCGCACACCGTGCATTCCGCATCTAGGTCTTCCTTTGAACTCATTGCCTGTCCGCTCCTATGATGTAATCAAGTATGCCCGTGAGATCACTTCCTCTCACCGTGTAGTCTGCTTCCTCCTCCACTTCGCTCTGCGCAGGATTGAATGCAATTCCAATGCCTGTGCTCCTGAAAAGAGGTATGTCTGTCTTCGTGTCGCCGACAGAGGCACATTGATCCCTCCCTATGTTAAGCGAAGACATCACGCTCCTGGCAGTTTCCCCCTTGTCGCCTATCTTCACCCTGAGTATGCCTTCGCCTGTAAGTGTTCCTTTTTCATCGCATCCGAGGCCGTTGGCCATTGAAATGTCTATTCCAGTCTCCTTCTTCACCCTGTTAGCCAGCAGGTCTATTCCGCCGCTGATTATTGCAGTCTTGATGCCTCTTCTCTTCAGCGCCTGCACAGTCTCCCTGGCTCCCTTCATGAGCGGTATGCCGTCAAGTATTCCCTTGAGATCATGCACTGAAACATCACTCTTCCTCGACTTCCAGAGGCCCACATCGCTCCTGATGAATTCAAGTTCATCAATCTCTCCTTCGAAGAAACGCCTCGTGTTTTCCTCATTGCTCACTTCGAAATGCCTGTGAACTGCAACCCATGAGCTCACCGTGTCAACGAGAACGCCGTCCATATCAAATAGCACCAGTCTTACGCTCATCGGTATCCGTCAACCAGTTTATCGCTCTCAGCGGCGTGCATTCTTGCCGTCGTCTTCAAGTTCCTCTTCATTCGCGTTTCTGTCTTCCTTCCAGTTATAGCTTTTGTTGAGCAGTGTCAGTGAGCCTGCCACCACCGTCATCACTATTATCAGCGCTACAATGACAAGCGAGTGGTCCAGGTCAAAGCTGCCAATGAAGCCTGGTATCGTGAATGGCGAGTTCCTTGTCAGGGGTATAAGCGTGAAATTGAGGTATGAAGTTTTGGCAAGCGAGACTGTGACAGTTGTCTGGCCCGGGGTGTATCCGCTGATCTGCACACTGACTGTGTATGTTCCCTGTGAAAGGTTTGTGAAGTAGTACAGGCCCTGTGCGTTTGTGGTGGTGTGGAACGTCCCCTGCGTGCCCTGAAGAGTTACACTGACGCCGGCGAGCGGGGCATTCGAATTGTTCTGTGTTGTTGAATTGACTGTTCCTGTCAGAATGCCAAGGGTGGGTTTGAGCGTCAGGTTATGCCAAATCAGCCTCCCCGCCGCGATTGCCACATTCGTTCTATAGCTCACATATCCAGACTTTCCTGCAGAGAGCATATACGTGCCGTTCGGTATTCCTGTGAAGACATACAGGCCCAGTGGAGGGCTCGAGCTTGTCATGAATGAAACCTTTGAATTGTTCAGGACAAGAGTTGCATTTGCAACCGGAATTTTTCCGGTTGTCACGAAACCCGTGAGATTCCCCTTGAGCTGAGTCATGGTGAAGTTCACGGTGATATTGGAGGAGGCGAGGGCTACCTTCCTGAAGCCGTTCGATGCATAACCCGCATACGAGGCCGATACCGTGTAATTGCCTGCAACTAGGGGCGGGGAGACGAATATGCCGTTGCTGTGTGTGTAGTTGTAATATGTTGTGGTCATGTTGTTTGTGGTGTTGCTTATTTGAATCTCGACATTTAGAT
>JAKAPY010000199.1 GCA_021811925.1 Thermoplasmata archaeon
CAAGCTGTCCCGCTGGGAGCAGGTTGAGGGCGGTCGCAAAGAAGCCGACCCATGCAGCGAAGGCAGTGGGGAATATGTTCAGATTCGAGGAGAAGGGGAAGAGTGAGAGCATCAGGTTGTAGAGATAGGGGACGGTGAAAACCTGCGTCCCAGGCGTTAGTGGTGGTGACACAACGGGGTTCATCTGGGTCAGGTAGAAACCGATGAAAGCAACAGGTATTGTCACGAGAAAACCTGCGATCGGCCCCGCAATGCCTATCTCGAGCAGCGCTTTCCTGTTAGGGAATGGATCCCGTATGGAAATGAATGCGCCGAGTGTACCAAGCGGTGGGATGGATGGAATGAAGTAGGGAAGCGATGCGTTGACCTTGAACCTCCGAGATACAATAAAATGGCCCATCTCGTGCGTTCCAAGTATGAGCATTACGGGAGCCACGAAATATACCATCCCGTTCAGGAAGCTGCCGAGTGTCCAAATGTTGTTGCTGTTGTAGTAGCCTGCCCAGAGGAAGGCGCCTGCAATGGTTGTCGAAATCAGTGTTGCCGCAAGGAGTATGATGTTCGGTATGTTGCCCTTCCTGCCGACCGGCTTTCGCTTCCCCACGGTGATTGTGTACTCTCCGCCCCTTTTCTGCAGGAATGGTATGTAGTTTATCGGGACAAGGGCTCTCCGTATAGAATCGAAGTTGTTCTCCAGGGTCGCTGGATTGCAGTCCACGAAGAAGACAACAGCGTCATAGGTAACCCTTATGTCATATACTTCAAACTGGGAAGAGACAATTGACTTCAGTCTCTCCACTTCAGTGCCGAGCGAAGAGGACCCGGCCGTGCCATCTCGGTAAGCCACGCCGAAACAACACAGCCACAGGTAAATAAGTATTATGTCATCGATGAGCCCGTCGCCCACTGGTTGTGGGCCGCACAGCACAATTAACTAATTAAACAGGGTTGCGGAATTCAGGCCGTTACAAATGGAGCATGGGACGGGTGGAAGTGAGGCTGGTCCTGCAAGTTATCTTGGACTGATACGCTACAGGGACTGCATCATGTCGGCTGTCGCGGTGTTTCTTGGCGCGTTCGTTGTGACGGGCAGGTCAATTACTGGCCACCTCATTGCTGTCACGGCAGGAATGGCTGTTGTCTTCCTGTTCACGGGGGCGGGAAACTCGCTGAACGACTACATAGACGCGGACATAGACAGGGTAGCCCATCCGGAAAGGCCCATTCCCTCGGGAACGATAAAAAGGGAGAACGCCAGGCTGCTGTCTTTCACTTTTTTCACGATCTCAATTCTGCTCTCAGCGCTCATCAATGTCTACGCGCTCGCCGTGGCGCTAGTATCCCTGGCGATAATGGTATCGTACGAATACAGGCTGAAGAACTCGGGACTGTCCGGGAATGCAGCCATTGCCTGGCTGACTGCATCGTTGTTCCTGTTCGGCGCAGTCGCGGTTGGTTCAATATTGCCCGTCTGGGCCTTTTTCGCCACCTCATTCCTGGCAACACTGGGCAGGGAAGTGATCAAGGACGTTGAAGACATGGACGCAGACAAGGGCATAAGGAAGACCCTCCCCATGGTCCTGGGGACAAGGAAGTCCATGGGACTGTCAACCGTTTCGCTTGCGGGGGCAGTTGCTGTAAGCCCCTTCCCGTTCATATTCCACCAGTTTGGATACATGTTTCTTGCTGTTGTGATCGTTGCCGATGCGGTATTTGCATATACGGCATATGTGCAGTGGAAGAGCGCCCCGAGGGCGCAGCGCATCGCCAAGGCGGCGATGTACGTTGCAATGCTTGCCTTCCTTGTAGGCGCACTGGAGGTTTGATAATGAAAAAGGTCATGGAATACATAACCAGTTGCCTGGACAGCGGACCCATGCATATGACTCTGATAGATCCGGACAAGCAGGATCCTGAAGAGGCAGGGAGAATAACGGCGGAGGCTGAACGGTTCGGCACAGGCGCGATAATGGTCGGCGGGTCCACGGGCGTGGGACTGGAGATAACGGACAGGACCGTCGCCGAAGTGAAGTCGCAGGTGAAGGTGCCGGTGATCGCCTTTCCTTCAAGCGCCGGGGGACTCAGCCCGCGTTTCGACGCCGTCTATTTCCTGTCCATGATGAATTCGATGAAACCGCGGCATATCACTGGAGAGCAGGCTTATGCATCATCCATCGTCAGGGATTTCGGAATTGAGCCAATAGGCATGGGGTACATCATTGTGGAACCAGGCATGAAGGTGGCTGAGGTGGGGGAAGCGGATGTTGTTGGAAGGAAGGACATTAGGAGGGCAGTGGGCTACGCCCTTGCCGCCCAGTATTTCGGCATGAAGCTTGTCTATCTCGAGGCTGGAAGCGGAGCGCATCTACCGGTGCCGCCGGATATGATCGTCGAGGTGAAGAAACAGCTGTCGATACCACTGATCGTCGGAGGCGGAATAAGAGACGGTGCGACGGCGAGTGCGGCGGTGAGGTCCGGGGCAGATATTGTGGTTACCGGGACCGTTGTTGAAAAGAACGGGGGACTGTCAAAGCTTAGCGAGATAGTACGCGCGGTGAAAAAGAAGCAGGGCGGGCATTAAATCTCCAGAAGCATTCTGTGAATCGAGCTGTCGCCCGAGAGCTCAGGGTGGAAGACAAGTCCCACGATATTATCCTGCCTCGCCATGGCGATCCTGTCGCCTATTCTGGAGAGCGGCTTGCATTTGCCCCATGTTTCAATGATCGCCGGAGCCCGGATGAAGACGCCCCTGAATTTGTCAGCCAGGCCGTCAACGCTGAGATCCGCCTCAAACGACTCCCTCTGCCTTCCGAAGTAGTTTCTGTCCACCCTCATGTCCATCAGGCCGAGCAGACTCGTCGAGGTTTTCTCCACCTGACTGTCCCCCTTCTTTGCAAGAAGTATGCATCCTGCGCATGTCCCCATCAGGGGCATGCCCTCATTTGCCCTCCTGATTATTGCATCGAACATTCCAAACCGTCTCAGCAATTTCGATATCGTGGTGCTTTCGCCACCGGGAATGACGAGCGCGTCCACTTCCCTGACCTCTTCAACATTCCTTACCCTGATCGCTTCCCCGTGCATTGACAGGGAAACCATTGCCGACTCAAGTGCAGCCAGATGTTCGCTTACATCGCCCTGAATTGAAATTACGCCTGCCTTCATCGTACTGGGGGAACGAATACAAACCCGATTTTATCCTTTTGCTCCTGCAACCC
>JAKAPY010000200.1 GCA_021811925.1 Thermoplasmata archaeon
CCGGATTCTGTCAATAATCAAGCTCTGCCTTCTGAACAACATAGTTGGCCTTTGTGAAGAGCCTGTTGTTTCCACAATGGTCCAGGTGCATGTGTGTATTGACCACGACAGATATGTCGTCCGTGCTTAGCCCGTATGACGAGAGGCTCTGAACAATGTCTATATCCTTGGTGAATTTGACGTACTTAGACAGGCTCGGCGGAAGTGGCGCGATGCCCGTGTCGACAAGCATGTTTTCGCTGTCCGTGATAATGAGGAACGGTTTGAGGGCTGCCTGATACTTTATACCGTAATACGGTGTCTTCATGTACACAAGCATGCCCATGTCGAGCTCAAGGTAACCGTCATGCAGCAGGTGTACTTCCTTGACAGCCATCTCGAAGGTCATCTGAAGGATGGTGTTTAACTTTTGCTGCCCCCGGCAGCTGCATTCCTGAAACAAAACAATATAAAGCCTATGGGCATAGCAAATTTGAGATTTGAATGCTAAGGGAGTGTCAGGAACACGGATACTTCAGGGGCGAGGTATGTCCGGTATGCAATGCGGAAGGCAAATTTCTGATGAGCGACAGGGAAGTGGACCAGGTGGGCCGGACAATTGCAGGCGTGCTCAGGCATTTCCCGGAGAGATTCAATCTGAAGATGGATCACAGGGGATGGGTTGATGTCAGGGAATTCATCAACGCCCTTACGGAAAGACAGCCCCGGTATCACTGGCTGAGGGTCCATCACATTGTCGCCCTTGTCCAGACAGACCCGAAGGGCAGATACCAGATAAGCAACGGCAGGATGAGGGCAACATATGGCCATTCATTCGAGGTTGAACTTGATCTGCCTACAGACAACATTCCCGACAAGCTGTACTACCCCGCAACAGAGGAAGAGACGGCAATACTTCTTGAGAACGGCATCAAACCTGCGGACAGGAGAATGGTTCATTTGTCCAAGACCGCTGCCGATGCATACAGCGCGGGGAGGGTAAGGACGGAAAAGCCGGTCATACTCGAGATCTCCGCTTCCGACATGATAAACGGCGAGATAGTTATACAGAGGGCGGGCAAGACGGTCTTCATAACCAAGGAGGTCCCCCCCGAGTTCGTGAGGAGGATGGGAGAAGAGGAGCTCGAGGGACTTGAGGAAACACTAACCGGCGACGTCGACTGAAGTCTGGAATATGCCGAAATTGCCAGTCATGCTTCATTTTTGACAGATATGCATTTTAGGCAGCATGCCGATTCCATGGGTGGGGGTCCAGCCTTGCCGCTCCGTCAGGAAGCAGGCTGGAGGCAGGAAGGAGGTTGCAGTCGATGGATAAACTGGGCAATATGGCAAGCACTCTCCTTATCATGATCGCCATTGCTATTGACGCGGCCGTGAGGGTTTTTAACCCAGGTGCCAGAAAGAGAAGATAGGGCGCAGGCAGTGCCGCCAGTTCGGGCCACCGGCCTCGGGCCCGGGACGGCGTCCGATGGCAAATGCAGACGCTGGAATTATTGTGTTACGAATAATAGACGCCTCGTACTATTTATCGTGGCAGCGCCCTATACATCGAGTTGGTGGTGCGGATTGGAAAGACCGTTGGTAGTCACCGATGAAGACCTCGACCCTGTGATAAGGAAGAATTCCACTGTAAGTGCGATTGTCACAGAAGTGGAGGAGTTCATGAGGGACAAGAAGCGTGGTCTCGTTGTAACGCCGCCAAGATTCACATGCGAAACTTCCGAAGGAAAGCTTGTAATGACGTCAGGTGCAAGCGAGAGGAAGAAACTCATCGGTCTGAGGGTGTATTCTACATTTGGGGGGCCGGACCATGATAAGCAGATTACGGCGGTGTACGAGATGGACGGGAATTTGAAAGGCATCTTTGTCGGCAGCCATGTGGGCCAGCTGCGCACGGCTGCCATTAATGCTGTCACCATCAAGCACCTGTCGAGACACGACTCCACTACCCTCGGTGTGATAGGGACCGGAAGGCAGGCAAGATCTGTCGTGCCCGTCGTGGCACAGGTTCGCGATTTCAGCAGGATTATTGTCAACAGCCAGACCCATGGCCATGCAGAGAAATTCATTGAGTCTATGAAGAAGGATTTTTCCGCTGCGGGAGTGGATGCATTTGCCGAAGAGAACAGCAAGAAGCTTGTCGAAAAATCCGACGTCGTGGTTGCTGTCACAACAGCCACAAAACCGGTTATTGCTTCGCAGTGGCTGCAACCAGGACAGCACATCACAAGCATGGGGCAGAAGTACAGGGAAGCCCATGAGATAGATCCGCTCATAGTGAGCAATGCGGATATTGCCGTTACCGATTCTTGCCAGCAGCTGAAAAGTTATGGTTCACTCTTCTTTGTCGACGACGCGGTCAGGTCAAGAATAGCCGAGCTGTCCGATTTCATTGACGGAAGCGGCAGAAAGGACGATGACACATCCGTGTTCCTGTCCGAGGGGCTCGCCGGGACAGAGGTTGTGGTCGCAGACAGGCTGCTTTCAATACTTGCGAGTGAAAACCGTGGAAACCGCAAGGAAATGCAATTCAGCCATGTCGTGAGCTGAAACAGGATAGTTTTTTAATCAATCTCCCAAATTCAGGCAGAAGGAGTGACTCACGATTTGGGCGAGTATCGCGTAAGGCTGGACAGGAAGAGCAGGCTTCAGTCCCTGCTCGAGGATGGAAGATTTGTGGTTACATGCGAGCTTGGTCCGCCGCAGGGAGCCGATGTGGTTCCGCTTGCCCAGAAGGCAAGGGCTGTAAGGGACTTTGTGGACGCATGCAATCTCACGGACTGCACCACTGCGATGGTAAGATTGTCGAGCCTCGCCTCCTCCCTTGTTGTCCAGTCTGAGGGAATCGAGGCAATAATGCAGCTCACGCTCAGGGACAGGAACAGGATTGGCCTGCAGAGTGATCTGCTTGGCGCCTCCGCACTTGGCATCCGAAACGTCCTCTGCCTCTACGGTGATCCACCCGCAGTGGGAAATGAAAAGGAGGCAAAGCCGGTATACGACATATCCACCACCGATCTAATATCCGCCATAGCAAAAATGAGGGACAGCGGTGAACTGATGGGGGGCGGAAAACTCACACATTCACCATCCTTTTTCATCGGGGCTGCGGCAACCCCGCTGAGGGAAGACAGCTCAATTAGGATAGCCAATGTGGCCAAAAAGGTTGAGGCGGGTGCGCAGTTCATTCAAACACAGCCTGTTTTCGACCT
>JAKAPY010000201.1 GCA_021811925.1 Thermoplasmata archaeon
AGGACATAGCCGGGCTTCTGACCAAGTCTCAGGATTGGTGGCCCGCTGATTTCGGCAATTATGGCCCCTTGTTCATCAGGATGGCCTGGCACAGTGCAGGCACTTATAGAATTGGAGACGGGAGGGGTGGGGGCGGCACCGCACAACAGCGCTTTGCACCTGTCAACAGCTGGCCGGATAACGTCCTTCTGGACAGGGCCAGAAGGCTGATTTGGCCAATCAAGCAGAAATATGGCAGAAAGATATCATGGGGTGATTTAATCATCCTGTCTGCCAATGTGGCCATGGAAACAATGGGTTTCAAGACCTTTGGTTTTGGGGGCGGCAGAGAGGATGTTTATGAACCCGACGAATCGGTATACTGGGGAGGCGAGCGGGAATGGCTTGCCGACAAGCGCTACAAAGGCGACCGGGAACTTGAAAAACCACTTGCGGCTGTTCAGATGGGACTCATCTACGTCAATCCCGAGGGCCCGAATGGTGTTCCAGATCCTGTTGCGGCAGCGAGGGATATCCGGGAATCGTTTTCCAGAATGGCGATGAATGATGAGGAAACGGTTGCACTGATTGCGGGCGGACACACTTTCGGAAAAACCCATGGTGCAGGTCCAGTTTCTTTCGTGGGGCCAGAACCGGAGGCTGCACCAATAGAGAATCAGGGAATAGGGTGGAAGAGCACATACGAGTCCGGTAAGGGCGGTGATGCAATAGGAGGCGGGCCCGAGGTTACCTGGACAAGAACACCGACAAAATGGAGCAATAATTTCTTTGAAACACTCTTCGGATACGAGTGGGAACTTACAAAGAGCCCTGCAGGTGCGCATCAGTGGGTTGCGAAGGGTGGTGCAGGTGCAGATACAGTGCCTGATGCACATGACCCCAATAAGCGCCATCCACCAACAATGCTCACTACGGACCTCTCCCTGCGTTTTGATCCTGCCTATGAAAAGATATCCAGACGCTACTTTAACCATCCGGATGAGTTTGCCGACGCGTTTGCAAGGGCGTGGTTCAAGCTAACACACCGTGATATGGGTCCAAGAGCAAGATACCTTGGCCCCGAAGTGCCTGCCGAAGATCTCGTTTGGCAGGATCCTGTTCCGGCTGTCAACCACAAGTTGATCGATGGAAAGGACATATCGGCTCTGAAAACCGCAGTCCTCAGTTCAGGCCTGAAGGTACGCGAGCTTGTGTACACAGCATGGTCATCCGCTTCCACGTTCAGAGGCGGTGATAAAAGAGGAGGAGCGAATGGTTCCCGCATAAGACTCGAACCCCAGAGAAGCTGGGAGTGCAATGAACCGGAACAGTTAAACAGAGTCCTGGACGCCCTGGAAAACATCAGGAGTGAATTCAACTCAAAAGCAAGAGATGGGAAGAAAATATCCCTTGCAGACATCATAGTCCTGGCTGGTAACGCGGCCATTGAAAAGGCTGCCAGAGACGGAGGATTCAACATTAATGTACCCTTTACCCCCGGACGAATGGATGCTCTGGAAGAACAAACGGATGTGGCATCCTTTTCAGTACTGGAACCAGTTGCTGACGGCTTCCGTAACTATACATCGGGCCCAAAAGGCATGAGAGATGAGGAATTCCGGCTCGTGGATAAAGCACAGTTGCTCACCCTTACAATACCCGAAATGGCAGTCCTTGTTGGCGGAATGAGGGTTCTGGATGCAAATTTCGGACACTCGCAACACGGCGTATTTACAGAATCTCCTGGTGTTCTCACAAATGACTTTTTCGTTAACCTTCTTGACATGGGAACAGAATGGAAAGAGAAGGATGGTTCGCACACGCTGTTTGAAGGGAAGAACAGGAAAACTGGACAAGTCAAATGGACCGCCAGCCGTGTAGACTTGATATTTGGTTCCCATTCCGAGTTACGTGCAGTTGCTGAAGTCTATGGAAGCGATGATGGAAAGGAGAAATTTGTGAAGGATTTCGTGGCTGCCTGGGACAAGGTAATGAACCTGGACAGGTTTGATATCAGGTAAGAAGAGCAACGAGGGCAGAGAGCCACCTTTCATTCGATTTTCATCCTAGAAAGCGTCAAGAAGTCTTCCCGGGGCACGGAATTGGCGCCTTTATGCTCAAGTGCCGACAGTGTGGTGAATCGCGCGTGTATACCGGACAGTAGGCCTTACTTCAGAAATTCCCGGAATCTCTGCAATGCATGACAGCAGCAGGGGCGAGTTAAATTATCTGCTCACCGATCGTTCAATCCTCTGCCTTTGAGAATCTGCCGCACATATTTTTCCACCCTCGACTCGCGGGTCTTGGATTGTTTGGGTGCCGCAAAATAGAAAATGTAGGCCCTTTGCCGTCCCGGAGTCAATGCCTCAAATGCGGTTTTCAAGGCGGGCAGTTCATCCAGTTTATTTTGGAATTCCTTCGGAATCTTGTATTCGGATGTCTCTTTGAATTTTACTTCCTTACCTGATTTTTCCACTTCAATCGCCTGTTGAATATATGTTCTCAGAATGCTCTCCATACCAACTATTTCCTGAGCGCTGGCGAACCGAATCTGGCGCGCGGCCTGCACATTTTCAGTTTGCCGGATCATAATGCCTTCTGGGTCTTTCAGCAGAGCGCCTTTGAAAAAAAGAAGCGCACAGTATTCCTTGAATCCATGTATCAGAACTATGTTGCTCTTCTGAAGCGTGTAACATGGAACACCCCATTTCAACTCCTCTGTCAGACCACATTCGAGAACGATCTCCCTCAATCTCCCGAATTCTTTCCTCCACTTTGTGGTTCGGCTCAGAAATGCATCAACTTGAGGATTCATTCCATTCATTGGATTGCACAGCCCCTTCTGCAACTTCATGTTGTTGCACTTCTCCAACGTCGGGTTCAATGACAGTTCAGCTGAGAAATACTTTTACGTACGTCCTATGGCGGCCATAAAGGGTTGGGGAAATAGCCGATTTTGATTCGATTTTTGAGTTGCCAGTGTACTGCGACCGAAGAGTCTATATAGTATGATGCATATGCGGTATACATGGCAATCGTGCTCAAGAAGATAAAGAGGGCGAACGGTAAGGAATACTACAACCTTGTAGAGGTCAAACGTGTGAACGGGAAGGTAGTGACAAAGTATGTCGGCTACCTCGGGAAGACACCGAAATCCATACAGGAGCTGACACCCGAGCAGCTCCTGCCCTAT
>JAKAPY010000023.1 GCA_021811925.1 Thermoplasmata archaeon
TCTATGGTCGGTACCCCTGTCAATTCAGGATGCTTATACCCTGTCTGTTTCCCTTGCCCAAACCGGGAATCTGGAGCGGGCAAGAACAGTCATTGCCTCAATTACGTGGAAGGACAGCGAAGATCTCAAACTGACGTCCCTTGGAAAGCTACTGATCGCGCAGGGCAAGGAACTCGATGCGAAGGCCCATTTCACCGCCGCCCTGAAGATTAACGCAGGGAACCAAGACGCTCTGGCCGAGTTGTCCCTAAGATGGCCAGAGGATGAAGCGCTCCTTCTTGCCAAAGGTGAAGCACTCAGACTGCAGGGAAAATCGGAAGAGGCGTCGAAGACTTTTGAAAAACTGCTGGAGAAGGGAGAAGAAAGCCCGGAAGTTCTCAGATCGGCAGGAATTGCGATGGCGGATGCTAGGCACTTCGAGGATGCTGAAAAACTTCTTGAGAAAGCTGCAAGCCGGGGGAATGACGCCGAGGCGATGCTTGCCCTTGGCCTGGTCCAGATTGAGAGAAATGAGGTCGAATCTGGAGTCAGGAACATCGAGGAAGGATTGAGAAAGGGGGCAGGCAGAAAGCAGGAGGTAATCAAGAGGCTTGCAATCGCCTATGCGGAGCAGGGGGAGAACAAGAAGGCAGTTGACGCGATTGACTTCATTCTGAAGGAATGGAAGCAGGATGAAGGCGAAAAAAAAGCATTTGAGTTGAGGTTGCTAGAATCTTCGAAAAATCACGGCAACAACAGCACAAGGCTGGTTGCGGCTGAAAAACTGTTGAGCGGCGATGAGACGAGTCGGATCTTCCAGGCGGAAAAGATAGACGCTCTGAATGAACTCGGGAGATATGAAGAAGCACTAAGTTTCCTGGACGGGCACAGGCAGATAGACAATTATCACGAAAGGAGAATGGACATACTAAGGAGGTCAGGCAAGCTCCAGGAGGCTGAGTCGGAGGCCGACCAACTGCTGAAGAGGGATGCGCGCAATCAGGAGGCCCTTTTCACAAAGCTGCAGGCAGCAAACGAGAAGGGAGAAGGCAAGAAGGCACTGAGGCAGTATGAGAAAACGGTACTAAGGCACGGTGGGGAGAAGCTCCTGATGCTTCATCTCGAGATCGCGAAGCGCTGCAGGGAGGATTTGATGGTTGTCAGGGCCTGCCAGGCGCTCATATCGTCCGGAAAAGCTCCCATTAACATTCTTGGGGACAGGGCAGTGGCTGTCGAACGGCTCGGCAGGACAGCACAGAGCATGAAATATCTCAAGAAGCTTTACAGGAGAAACAGAAATGTCGAATCACTTGAACTCCTGACTTCGTTCTACGCGAGACACGGGAAAGTGAGTGAAGAGGAGAGGCTTCTTGCAGAAGCGCATGCAACAATGCAGCTCCCCATAGGACTGCTCGAAAGGCTTGCGAAGCTCAAGATGGACAAGGAGGAGGAATCGGAAGCCCTTTCAATAATAGCATCGGCGATAGAAAAAAAGGAAACGCCGGAGGGAAGGTACCTTGAAGCCGAGGTTCTCCTGAAGACGGGAAAGTTGGAAGACGCACTGAAGGCTGTAGGCAGGGCTATGCAGCTGGGCTACCCTGGAAAAATAGGAGAGTTTCTGGCGGGAAGGGCAGAAGAAGCTGCGGGTCATTTTGAATCCGCACTTCTGAGGTATAACAGATCGATAGGTTACGGCCTGTCGACACCTGACATTTTCCTGAGCAGAGTCAGCATATACAAGCTGATGGGCAAGGCAGCTGAGGCGAAAGAAGAGATGCAGTCAATTGAGAAATTGTTCGCAGACGATTCCCTGGTTCAGGGCGAATGCATCGAATTCTACTTCTCAACCGGAATGTATCAGCAATGCATAGAAACGGCAGAGCGGCTCATCAAGTCTGACAGGAACAATGAAAAGGCATGGAAGAAGAGAGGTCTTTCGCTGCTTGCAATAAAGAGATATGATGATGCAATAACATCGCTGGAGGCTGCCTTGAAGATCAACAGGGACGGTGACACGGTTGCGGGCCTCAAGGAGGCATACAACGCCAAGGGAGACCAGAAGTCGATAATAAGGACAATAGATATGCTCCTTGAATTCAAGGGCACGGACAAGAAACTCCTGCTTGAGAAAGGAGACGTTCTGGCTGATATCGGCAGGCAGGATGAAGCCATGAGCGCATACCAGGCAGCCATGGACAGGTTCGGTCAGGATGATGATGCCGTCATCAGAAAGGCAGGGATCCTCCACGCCAAGAAGGACTACCAGGACGAGCTTGAATTACTGATTGAATTCCTCAAGAAGGATGACAAGAAACCTGCGTTGCTTTCAATGGTGTCCAGGGCATACCTGGCCATAAAGAGATATTCCGACGCGCTCGAATATGCGGACAGGGCAATGCAGCTCGAGCCAGAGAACATAAAGCACCTTGACCTGCGGGCAGAGATACTCTCTTCGCTGGGAAGATACGACGAGGCTGAAAGGAGCGTTGACATAGCGCTCAGTGTATCGCCGAAAGATCCCGATGCACTGGAAATCAAGGGAAATGTACTGATGAAGGACGGCAGGTACTCACAGGCGCTGGAACTCCTCAATGGGGCTCTTTCAGCTGGCATCTGCAATTCACAGATATACAGGAACAGGGGAGAATGCCTTCTGAACCTCGAAAGGCACTCCGAAGCCCTTGACTCATTCACCAAGGCATTGAAGGATGAGCCGGAGAATCCGGGCATTCTGCTCGGGAAAGGCATATGCGAGCTTACCCTCGGGAGGTACTCATCAGCAACGCTTTCACTCAACGAGCTCACAAAGAGGGATCCAGAAAATGGCAGCGGATGGTACTATTTCGGCATGGCACTGAAGAACCAGAAAGTGCTCTCGGAGGCAAAACTTGCGTTCTCAGAGGCGGTGAAGCTGGATGATACTCTTGACAGGGCCTGGCATGAGCTTGCCGAACTGCACATGAGCGCCGGAGATCTTGACGAAGCTGAAAGGGCGTACGAGAAGTCGCTTGAGTATTCGCCTGCTGACAGCGACAGCAGGGAAGGACTGGAAACATGCAGAAATGCCAAAGGAAGACAGAGAGCAGAAGACAACGCGATTGCACTTCTCAAGCTTGAATACGAGCTAAACAGGAACCCCACCAAGGAGGAAGCATTCTCAGTCTGCAGAGTACCGATGGATGAAATAGACATTGCTTTCGACCTGGTGAATGAGCCGACCACTCTCACAGTCCCGTCAAGCGGCGAAAAAGGCTGGAAAGAAGTCGAAGAGAGATCTGCATCTGTCCTGGCAAAGTGCTTCAGGAACAGGGAGACGGCCAGCTACGGTGTGAGACTCTGCGACATAGTCTACAACTTCCCCTCGCTCACACTGGATGAGGCAAAACAGCTGTTCGAATACATCGCAAAAATCCAGAAGCTCAGCGTCATAGATGCAATCGAGGATGAAAAATTCGAACGGTTGCTGAAAAAAGCGACCAAGTTGAAGCAGGCGGATCGCTCGCTGATAGGAATAATAACCAATCTCGGTGTCGGGATTTATATCGCAAAGCTGCTGGAGTCAAGCCTTGTGGCAATGGGCCAGTCAGGCTACACTACAGACTTCGTGAGTTTCTCCACTGAGCCCTCGGAGGAGCAGAACACCGGACAGACCGAAACCTACGACCCATATGAGGTGAGGAGACAGCTCTACGATCAGTTCTACGGTGGTGAGACGCAGCAACCGGCAGAAGAGGAGGGCAGCACGCAGAGATGCCTGTATCACGGCGAAGATGCGATAGGAGCCTGCAGTTCCTGCCAGACAAACATATGCAACAGCTGCCTGTCGGCAACGGACGGCCACTGTCCCAACTGTGGTGTAGTGCTGCTAAGCGACGAGGCTGGCAGCTCAGCCGCATGACAGGTCAGTTCTTAGTTATTTCCCTGAGAAGTGAAGTGGCATAGCTTCCCTTGATCAGCTTGAAATGAAGCTTCAGGGAATTGCCGTCGACCTCCATGCGCAACTCGTGAAGGGGAGACAGCATCTCCCTTCTTGAGCCCGATGATGTGCACTCCCCAATCTCGGGGACAATGAAGTCCTGTTCCTTCAGATCGTTCCGCTCGACAACCTTCCTCTCTATCATGCCCTGGATTCCATCCGCAAATACCGGTTGCCACCCAAACAGTATTCCTGAGACGAAACCGAATCCCCTCTCTACCTGTTCAGCAACTGCGACAAGGTTCCTTTCATCAACCTTGATCTGCCTTTCTCTGTCCGGCACGCCTGTTTCCCTGGAGGCAAGAACAATATCTCCCGCCACCGGCCTGTCAAGTGGAATACCGGAAAGGATGCGATCACATATGATTTCATTGAAGAGTTTCGCCTGAACAGCATGGACAAACATCATGAGCATATTTGGTGGAAGCTGGCGAAGGCTCCCGACGAAATCACCGGGGTGCTTCTGAAGGTACTGGAGCATTGTCTTTTCGAATGTCATTACACCGGGGAGTATGGAAAGGACCTCTGAAATCGCGCCGCCGTTGTCAAAGAGAGTTCTAGCTCTCCTGACTTCCTCGTCCTCGCCTGAACCGGGGTTTCCGGCATACGCATGGACGGCACCTTCGAAATCCTTCTTGATTATCCTAAGTCCTACGGTATGCGTGTTTGGCCTGAGGCTGCCGAACCTCTGAACACCGAAGAAATTCGGGAAGCCTCCAGCTGATTTGATGTTGCCCAGGACCGTACTTGCAGTTGATTCGAGCTCGTTGCCCGACATCTGGCATTCCCTGATGACAATATCAAATTCATTACCCCAAAGGTTGCCGAGCGTTATTGCCCGGGCAGCCTGGTACATCGGCTCGACAGTTACATCCCTGATGTTGAGCGCCAGAGCCGCGTCCTTCTCAACACCCTCGAAAGTCATGAACTGAGTAGTGACCCCTCTCTTGTCCTTGGTTCCGGCAAATCCGATCCTTTTCCTGCTGATGGCCAACCTCCGGGACAGTTCCCTGATCAGCCTGTTTGTCTCCCAGTTCCTTACGGTTACCCTGCAAACGAGGAAACGGCCAGCCTCCTTCTCGACAGGTATGGCGGGGATTTCCCTCACCACAAAATCATCGATCTCGACTTTGATCCTGCCTCCTGTACCCCTGCATGCCCTTGTCATGTAGAGGCCCATACCAAGATCAGAGTCGCTTGCCTTCGGTTCTATGAATTGCATGAGAGTTTCAACGGGACTTCTTCTCTATCTTTGACTTGAGGTCCGTGAATTCCTTGTTTACGTTCTCAGCTGCCTTCTTCAAAGCAGTCTTTGGATCGCCTGAAGTGACCTTTATGTAAACAGAGGGGACATCGAGTTCAGGGTGGCCCTTCAGATATTTCGCTTCGGCGACCTTTTCATTCTTAAGAAGCTCGGCCAGCAGGGGATGCATCAGTGTGTCATCGACACCCACAACACTGACTGTAAGTTCCTTTTCCTTTTCTTCAACGACCTTGAGTTCCATGCGACCGGTACGACTTCAGTCTGAACATGCATATTAACGTTGTCTTGGCCCTGGATGAAGGGTTGGAGCCGATATTCTGACAGGCTGGGCAGTTGAAAAGCTGTGTCAGGGCAGAGGCTGAAAGGCATGGTTCCTCCGAACATCACACATAAATGCCATTCAAATGCCATTTCTTGCATCTTGAGATCCGAATGGTTCTACCTTAGGCCGGCCCTTAACACCGAACAGTGCTCTTCTCCGGGAGCTTCGACAAGCTGATAGAAACACCCATATTCGTGGTCCGAGGGGTCGGGATTGACTTTGATGTGAATATCTTCCTGCAGATATGGGGCATGCATATGCCTTCACAAAGTCAAGATACCGACATGACTCGAAATGCTGAAGCGGACCAAGTCGAACGGCTATGTGAAGATGCGCGTATGCTCCTGCGGCCAGGCACTCCACATGTATCGAACCGAATCCACTCCGTTCAACCGATAAACACGAAAGCGGAAGACAAGCGGGAGCATGCAGATCCGAGTTCGTGCAATCAGAACATTAATGAAGAAAAGGCTTATCATCGGAATTGGGCTAGATGGGAACGGCATTGAGGGCGGGCACCAGCAATAAATGACGCAACAGCAAGCTGAATCCTGCCTGAAGCAGGTGTAATCTAGTCTGGTTAGGATTTTGGCCTTCCATCTTCGGGATGAAAGCCAACAAGTCGGGTTCAAATCCCGACACCTGCACCTGGACCTTCTCCCAGTGATGGAAGAATGGCAACCTGCTTTGAATCCCGAAGTCGTGGCTGAAAGAACTTGATTCTGGTTGTGAAGTCACATGGAAAGGGTAATACTTTCTTGGAGCGGCGGAAAGGATTCCTCGCTTGCACTGCAGGAACTCAGAAGGAAGGGGGAAAGTGAGGTCACTGGACTGCTGACAACAGTCACAGAGGACTATGACAGGATAAGCATGCATGGTGTTAGAAGGTCTCTGCTGGATATGCAGGCAGAACGACTTGGCCTTCCGCTCGAAGTGGTGCACATACCAAGGGATTCAAGCAACAGCGTGTATGAAGAAAGAATGGGAAAAGCGCTGGAGAAACTCCGCTCAGAAGGGGTGAGGAAGATTGCATTCGGCGATCTTTTCCTTGAAGACATAAGAAGATACAGAGAGGGCAGGCTGAAGGAAGTTGGAATGACGGCCATATTCCCGCTCTGGATGTCCGATACTGCAGAGCTCGCGCATTCATTCATATCATCGGGTTTCAGGGCAATCGTCTGCTGTGTTGACACTCGGAGGCTTGACATGAGTTACTGCGGCGCAGAGTTCGATGATGATTTCATAGGCGCTCTCCCCCCGGGGACAGATCCTTGCGGCGAAAATGGTGAATTTCATACTTTCGTCTACGACGGGCCGATATTCTCTTCGGGAATAAAGGTGAAAAGAGGGGAAACTGTGGTCAGGGAAAACTTCTGCTTCACGGATCTGAAGGCTGAATCCCGCTGAATCGATGCAATCCTGCAGCAGGCTTCCGCGGGCTCTGAGGGAGACAGGATGATGATGAACGACTACAGGCCCGACAGAAAGACCGGGATGCCCGCCATCCTGAGGGCAATGTCTAGTATCAGCCCGAATACGAACAGTCCGCCAAAGTTCCTGTTGAAGACGAATGAAAAACCGACATACCACAATGGCCACGATTCCGAAGGATAGTCATCAGGCTTGCTAAGCGGCCTCGGCCTGGAAAATATCCTTGCAGCGGCAAGCGCGCTTGGTATGGATAGAAGCACAAGCAGGACAGGTACGCCCAGGTAGCTGCCAAGAACAAGGATGACGGCTGTGGCAAACATCAGTACAATTATCAGGATGGATGCGACTCTTGCCCATTTTTCGCCCAGTATGACAGGCAGGGTCATTATGTTCTTCTTCCTGTCGTAGTCAATCTTGTCAATATGTTTTCCAAAGAGGACAAGAGTGACGCCTAGTGTGTATGGGAGGGAGGCAAGTATGACCCATAGCGGCAGGTCACCGGTCAGAACATAGAAGGTTCCACCGATCATCAGCGGCCCCCATATCACGAAGACAGCCACTTCTCCGAGACCCATCCTTTTGAGCGGATATGGCTTGCCCGAGTATGTCATCATGAGAACCAGCCCGGCTGCAGCAAAAAGGATGACCCACGGACCTCGTACAACTGCAAGATACAGGCCCGAAAGCAGTGCCACACAAAGCGTTGCGAACACCCACATTAGAAGCTGCCTTTGCGATAGAAGCCCGCTTATCAGGGGATGGGGGCCGTACTGAGCCCTGAAGTAATTTCCCTCATCCACTCCCATTCTTGTGTCCCAATAATCATTCAGAAGGTTTGAACCTCCGTGGGCAAGCACTAGCCCTATGACCGTGAGCAGAAGCAGAAGAGGGCTGGCCGGGCCAACTGCGAATGCAAGCAATCCGCCGATCAGCGCGGAGAAAAATGTCATTATAAGGACGGCACCCCTGGCCGCCACTAGCCATTTTGACACTGGGTCCAGGGCCTCCCATTCATTCCTGCTCAGGTGCGGTATCACCCTGAGCGCCTTGTACCACATCCTGATGTCCATGCCAATCGTCTGTCTGTGTTCTGCGTTCATTGCGGCTACCACCGGTTACAAAGTCGTTTGCATGGTCAGTTCACCTTTCGGGGGAACAATGTTTTGAATGAAACAGTATGATCGAATATAGATTCAACATTCGTGATTGCGGTCACAATAATCGCGACTACAGGGAGGGCAATTGCCACATAACCAACAAGCCTCCAGGAAGTGAAGAGATATGCAGACGTTGCAACAGAGCCCAATCCTTCAGCGACCAACATTCCAGCGACCGCTATAGGGGCCTGGCACAGGTTGTAGTAGAATATGTCTGCTCCGTACGCAATTACAAACAGGCCGAAGACAGCGATCATAGGATAAAGGAAGCGTATCCCCTTGGGCGATCTGAGTATCAGGAGGCAGGCAACGAGAAGCAGCGCCCCTATGCATACCACCATGACCCCGTTGATGAAGTCGTAGTTGGCTGGAAGTGGCCAGGCAGTATCATTTTCAATCCCGAGAACGGGCAAGGGAACGGAGAGGCCGAGAAAGAGATTGCCAAAGGCCTTTAGTCTTTCCTCTACCTCCTGATTCCCCTTCAACATTGAGAAGTCAATTCCGAGGGTGTAGAATAACTGAAGGGCCGCGCTTTCACCTTACCTGGTGTTAGGAGGTGTTTGTAGTTAGCCTTGGACCCTTAAATGTAATACAAGCGCTTTAAATCTGCAGTATTCGGGCACTGAGTTGCAGCTGGAATCGCAGTATAATTAGACTGGAGTTGACTAAGAAACGTGCCAAATCTTGATAAACGGGATCCCCAGCTCATTCGAGAGGGCGCCTGCCGCCATATCCGCCCTCGAGAGTGTGCCAGTATCTGACTTCTGGCTCTCCCCGCTGCCAGCACAGAAAGACGACCTGGCCGTCCCTTATGCTGTAAAAATCGACCAGCCCGAGATCGGGGTTCTTGATTAGAATGCCCACGTCCTCTATCTCCCTGATTGACTTGTTCCAGCGATCTATCCTGTCGCTTTTCTCCTTCTCGAGCTTGATGTATTCGGCCCTGTCCGGATTGGTGTCTTCGTTTATCGACTCCCCCCAGTACCACTCCATGTCCTCCGTAAGTTCTGAAACAGAGCGTATCTCTATCAGTATCTGGTCGCAGACCTTCAGTTTCTCCTCGAGGACAGGTATCATGTCGTTCGCCTCGTCCACGGTGAAGAACCTTGTGGGAGCATTTCGTCGGAATTCTTCTCTTTCCTCACTCATCCGGTCTCTTCCTTGAATTGATGAACGGGTTCTTATGCCTAGTCCAACTATATATCAGTTGGTCATTCCAAATTACGATGGACGAATACGCTCCCTGACTATGAATTCCGCAGGTGGAACTGCAGACTAACGGATGGGAGCCCCGGAGTAGTGTCTGTTAAACAGGTATTTTATAATCAGTTGATCTGTCAAAAAGGACAGAATGAGGACATTTCCCTACATAGTCATCATGATCGCGCTGTGGATTATCTTTGTGTCCACCCTCTACCTTGCATTCGGAATCACTTTCCCAACGTTGCTGCTGGCAGTAGTGTCGATCATCGGTGTGACCGTCTCGATATTCACATACAGGTACTACGGCTGGCCGTATGCGGAAAGGGGGAGTTATGCCGATCTCAAGCCAGGCGAACTCAATTCCATGCTAGAGAAAGGAGAACATCTGGACATCGTAGACGTCCGCACAACTGCTGAATTTGCAAAGGGACATCTGCCAAGATCGGTCAACATGCCATATACCAAGGTTGTCCGTGGACAGTCGGTCGGAAACAGGACCGTTTTTGTTTCCGGCACGGGCAGGAGATCCAGGGCGGTCATCAGAAGGGTGATTGGCAAGGAACTGTACAATCTGAGGGAAGGCTACACAGAATGGATGAAGGAGCACATGCCTGTCGAAAAGTGAGAGTGAAATCAGGGAAGGAATGCAACCGGCTTCCATCCTTGAAGAGCGAGCGAATCTGTTCCCGTAGCTAACTTTAATAGATCCGACAATCTTAACAAAGAACCATGGGGTCTTCTCTGCAGGAAGAGATTATCAGGCTCGCCGCCTCCAAGGGTGTCCTGATTGACCCGCTCGCGGTAAAGGAGCTTGAAAACAAGAATGATGCTATAGCGAGACTCCAGACGATTTTACACTCGTTTGACAACCCGCCCCTGATCATAACACATGAAATGATCAGCGGGACTGGCCCGGAAACCGCTGAAAGCGCGGGACACGGGGAACCGGTTGGCACCGTGGGCCATATTTCCTCGACTCCGTCACCGCCGAAGATACTGAAGGACATCACCGGAAACAGCACCTCGCGTGGAAATGTGAAGGATTTTGCAAAGTACTTTACAGACAGGTTTCACTCCCTGAAGAAGATACTGATGAGAAGAGGGGACATGGCTGGTGCGCTTCCCATATCAAGGGCGGTCAGGCTTAACAGGGATATAAGTGTCATAGGAATTGTCAACAGCGTACACACCACAAGAAACGGGCATAAGATACTTGAGATAGAGGATGAGGAGGAAAGATGCAAAGTGCTCCTCATGGCCGACAGGAAGGATGAGTACGTTCTCAAAGATGAAGTCATTGGCGTGAAGGGAAGAATGAACAGGGAGCGCACAATGATCGTGGCGGACGCGATTGTCAGGCCAGACGTGCCCTTCAACAGATCAGTGGAAAAAATCGATTCAACTTCAAGAGTGGCTGTCCTTTCAGACACGCATGTGGGGAGCAAGACTTTCCTCAGGGAAGAGTGGGATCTCATGCTCGACTGGCTAAAGCGAGCGCCGGAAGCCAGGGATATAAACTATGTCATAATTTCAGGCGATCTGGCGGATGGCATAGGAGTATATCCGGACCAGGAGGATGATCTTGAGATTGACGACGTGTACGCCCAGTATCAGCGGGTGGCGCAGTACCTTTCGGAGCTGCCTGACTGGATGAGGCTCGTACTGATGCCGGGGAACCATGACGCTGTCAGGCCGGCTGAGCCACAGCCCACCTTCCAGACAGAGCTGCGAAAGATGTTTGATTCAAGGGTCACTTTTGTAGGGAATCCGGCCACGGTGGAAATAGAGGGGAGAAATGTGCTTGCATACCATGGCCGCAGCTTTGACGATGTCATAAGTTCGCTTCCACACCTTTCCTGGGAGAGACCGATTGATGCAATGAAGGAGTTGCTCAAAAGGAGGCACCTTGCACCCGTATATGGCGAGAAGACCCCCCTCGCGCCCGAAAAGCGGGACTACATGGTCATAGATGAAGTTCCGGATGTTTTCATAACAGGGCATGTTCACTCATACGGCCTGGATGACTACAGGGGAGTGAAGCTGATAAGCGGGTCCACCTGGCAGTCACAGACTTCCTACCAGAAGATGAGGAACATATCACCGATACCGGCCAAGATGCCTGTTTTTGACCTCGCGTCCCTGAACCTGAATGTGGTGAATTTCAGCGAATTCCACAACAATCAGAGGCATTCGATGCACAGGGTTGTCTGAATTGGCCCAATCCCTGCACCTGCTTTGATGGAACGGCCCAGAGGGCTTCATCGTGAAGGGGGCGCATGCATGATGCGCGACAAGTTTTTTATAAGACACGCAAATAGACAGGCGGTGGTTGTCAAATGGCGGTTACTCCAACAGGTATACCAGACTACACCGACGCCCTGTATGCTATTGCCGCCGCTATATCGATAGCTGGCGGGCTTATAGGCACCGGCATGGCGCAGCAGGGAATCGGCGCAGCGGGAATGGGCATAATTGCTGAGAAACCAGAGAAGTTTGGACAGGTCCTTTTCTTCTTCGTTATTCCAGAAACTCTGTGGATACTCGGATTCGTTCTTGGATTGATCCTACTGCTGCACATCCTGTGAAGGATTATCATGGCGCTGGAAAACATCCTTCAGTCGATAGAAGAACGCAGGGACAGCGAGCTGAAGCGGATAGCAGACGAATATAAGGCGAAAGTGGAGGCTGCCGTCAGCGAGACACAGGCGCGACTGAGGACGCTTCAGAACGAGTTCGAAAGGAAGACGGCCGAGGACAGCAGATCCCTCGAAAACAGGGAACTCTCGAACGCCGACATCGAGGCAAAGAGGGCCCTGAGAGACAAGAAATCCCAGCTCGTAGATGCCAGCCTGTCGAAGGCGTTTGAAATAATGGACAACATGAGCAATTCGCCTGACTACAAGGATGTCATTCTCCAGATGGTGGCGACCGCCAGGAAACTGCTTGGGAATGACTGCACGATCCGTGTTGGTGAGAAGGGTGCGCATTTCATCAAGAACTCGAAGGGAAAGAAGGTTACTGTCGAGGAAGTGGACCCCTCGGGTGGGCTTGTGGCAGAATCATCAGACGGGACAATGGAGCTTGACCTCACCGTTTCCACGCTGAAGAAAGAACTGAAAGAGAGACTGATGCTTGAAATCGCAAGCAAATTTGGTGCGAAGTAATGGATTCGACTTACTCTGGCAGCTACGGCAGGATAAAAGTCGCACAGACTGAATTCCTCAGCGACAGTCTCGTGAGGGGTTTCATCGGCATGGCGCTGGAGGATGTCACGAGGGCTCTGTCGTCAACTGTATACAAGGATGACATAAATGCACTGTATTCCCTCTACACAAATCCAGATCTCCTTGAAATGGCAGCCAACAGGAGGCTCGTTACAAGAAACAAGACGGCCCTCTTCGCCGCCCCGCCAATGACATCGGATTTGCTGAGAGCGTACATGTCCAAGTGGGACGTGCAGAACATCAAATCAATAATCACTTCGAAATACCTGGGCTACGATCTCAAGGAGACTGAGACGTTCCTTGTAAGCTTCAGGGATGTCCCGATGGGCATATTCGGCGGCATTATGAGCAACGACGATTTCAGGATACTGATAAACCAGTCGAGCATCGAGGCAGTTGCAGAGAATCTGACGAGATTTGGCTACGGCCAGCAGCTGCTTCAGCATCTGGACAATTACAGGAAGGAAAATGACATAGCGCCAATGCTCCAGGGCCTCGACAGATACTACTACATGAGGCTGATAACGAGCCTGAAATTCTTCAACGGGGATGAAGGACCGCTGATCAGATTTTTCAGGGAAGAAGTGGACAATAAGAACATAATGGTCATTCTGGCCGCAAAGGATATGCATGTTCCTTTCGAGAAGGTCAGGGATCAGCTCCTTGTCCTTGGGAACATGTCGACCGAGAACCTTCAGTCCCTTTACGGCTCCGGCGGGGTGGAGGACATAGCTTCAAAACTGCAGGACAGATACGATCTGCACACTGCGGTGGAGGCCTACAGGAAGGCCGGGGATCTCAAGCTGTTTGAATCGGAGATACGCTCATCCATTCTCAGAAGGTATCTGGATGTCCTTTCATCCCAGGCGCTCTCTGCAGGGTCCATGTTCGCCTACATACTCAGGTCGGAGAGGGAGAGGGACAACCTGAGAACAATAGTCATTGGAAACTCATATGGGATTGAGCCGAAGAGAACGGAAGAGATGCTGCTCGGAGGTGCATTATGACCGCAACCCAGAATTTCGGCAGAATTGCTGTGCTGGGAGAAAGAGAGATAACTCTAGGCTTCAGGCTCCTGGGAGTGACAAATGCCTTCATAGCCGAAGGGGAAAAGGGAGTCGGGAAATTCAGCGAGCTCTTCAGGTCGGATGAATTCACATTCATCATGGTCTCCGAGAGCCTCAAAAGGTTTATGGACAGGAGAATGCTCGACTCGATTGAAACGTCAACAGTGCCGTTGGTGGTCTTCGTCCCTCTTCCAGGAGGAGGAGACGAAGAGTCAATAGAAAAATTTGCAAAGCGCGTGCTTGGTGTCGATATAGGCAGGTGAATACATGGGTAAGGTTGCCAGAGTGTCAGGTCCGGTTGTCATTGCAGAAGACCTGGAGGGTGTCAGGATGTACGACGTCGTCAGGGTCGGCGAGCTTGGGCTCATTGGCGAAGTCATACGCATTACGGGGAACAGTGTCACCATACAGGTATACGAAGACACAAGTGGAATAAGGCCTGGTGAAAAAGTGGAGAACGTCGGTAAGCCCCTCTCGGTGGAGCTCGGGCCCGGGCTTCTCAAGTCAATTTATGATGGCATCCAGCGGCCACTGGATATTATAAGGGAGAAGAGCGGAGACTTCATCAGAAGAGGCTTTTCGGCCACACCGCTCAATGAAACGTTGAAATGGGCGTTTAAGCCCACGGTCAAGAAGGGAGAGGAAGTCTCGCAGGGACAGGTCCTGGGAGAGGTCCAGGAGACATCCCTGATTGTGCACAGGGTAATGGTGCCCTTCGGCGTGAATGGCACTATTGAGAGCATAAGCGGCGGCGAATTCACAGTCAACGACGTTGTCGCAACGATAAAGGGCCCTTCAGGCACAGTGGAGGTCAAGCTGAAACAGGAGTGGCCGGTCCGGGTAGCCAGACGTGTCATGAACAAGCTGCCCCCGACTGTTCCGCTGATAACAGGACAGAGGGTCATAGACACTTTCTTCCCGGTTGCGAAAGGAGGTACAGTGGCCGTGCCCGGGCCCTTCGGCTCGGGGAAGACCGTCGTGCAGCACCAGCTTTCAAAGTGGGCAGACAGCGACATAGTCGTCTATGTGGGATGCGGGGAGCGTGGCAACGAGATGACTGAGATACTTACCACCTTCCCTGAACTGCTCGACCCTAAGAGCGGAAAGCCTCTGATGGAGAGGACTGTGCTCATCGCCAATACATCCAACATGCCTGTTGCAGCAAGAGAGGCGAGCATCTATACAGGCATTACAATCGCAGAGTACTACAGGGACATGGGTTACGATGTTGCGCTGATGGCGGACAGCACTTCAAGGTGGGCCGAGGCGCTCAGGGAGATATCAGGCAGGCTTGAGGAGATGCCGGGTGAAGAAGGAT
>JAKAPY010000202.1:0-2235 GCA_021811925.1 Thermoplasmata archaeon
TTCTTTCAAAATCGGCTGCCGGGAAACGCCTGTTTCCCCGTTCGTCGAGGGGATTGTTTATTGTAAACCATCCATCGGACACGCCAGTCACCACCACCCAGTGCGGTGCTTCGTCATCATCGAGTTCCTTCGCGTCCGTCAGCATTATGGGTATGCCTCCCCTCTCCAGCGTCCTGACGGCGGCTTCAATCGTTATCTGCCCGGACTTTCTCTCAACGAGGCCAAGCTCCATCACCCTCTCCTTCCTCTCATCGTATATCTTCCTGAAATGCTCCATCTGCCTCGGGTTGAGCCTCTGCTCGAGCCTGTCCAGGAAATCAATGTTGTCCGTGGTTGACAGCACCTCGACACTGAATCCCCTCTTGAGAAAGGGGAAGGACAGGCCGTATCTTCCCATTCCGAGGGCAATCACCGAGGTGCCCTCACGCCAGATGTCCATCTCCGAATTTCTGTCTAGCGGGAAATCAGGGTCGAAATGGGATAGAGTCATAATGATGCATGCCGCACCGCAAGTGAAATCCAGCGTCTGCCGGTAGAAGGGGACTTCGGAATCTGTCATCGCTGGGCGCTATTGAAAACACACAGATAAGCATTGGGAATAAATGCTCAGCCAATGCGCTCTCCGGAGAGCGTCTCCGCGAAATGGCAGGCGACAGTATGTCCGTCCCCCATGCTCCTGAGAAACGGTTCCTCCGTCCTGCATCTGTCCTGCGCGAAAGGGCATCTTCCCGCAAATCTGCAGCCCGGGGGAGGCGAAACAAGAGTCGGTATTTCTCCCTCGATCCTGAACCTGAACTTTCTTCTGCCCGGATCAGGAACCGGGACGGAAACGAGGAGGGCTTTTGTGTACGGGTGGAGCGGCCTCTCCATCACGTCCGTGACCTTTCCCACCTCCATCACCTTTCCCAGGTACATTATGGCAACTGTATCTGAAATGTAGCGGACGGCTCCTATGTTGTGTGATATGAACAGGTATGTCAGGTTCCTGTCCTTCTGGAGCTCGATAAGCCTGTTGAGTATCTGCGCCTGGACTGCGACATCCAGGGCGCTTGTCGGCTCATCCAGCACGAGCATCTCGGGGTCGAGTATAAGGGCCCTCGCCAGCGATATTCTCTGCCTCCCGCCGCCGCTGAATTCGTGAGGGAACAGATCAACACTTCTCTCGGGGAGGCCAACATCGAGCAGGACTTCCTCGACCTTTCGAATTATTTTTGATTTCTCAGTTATGCCTGCGGCCATCAGCGGCTCGCCTACAATTCTCCAGACCTTCAGCCTCGGATTGAGTGAAGTGATGGGGTCCTGGAAAACAATCTGCACGTGGTGCCTCCACCTGCGAAGCTCTTCGCCGCCGAGATATGTCACATCGATGCCGTCGTATACAACCGATCCTGATGTGGGAGCAAGCAGCTTGGCCGCCATCCAGCCGAAGGTGGTCTTGCCCGAGCCACTCTCGCCTATCAGCCCCATGACTTCACCACGCCTGATCTGGAGTGAAACGTCATCGACTGCATGCACCTTCTTGATACTGTTCCTGCTCAGGGTTTCGGTGATGCTGCGCTGCAGTGCGAAGTACTTGACTACATGGCTTGAGGAAAAAAGGACGCTGTCATCCACTCAGGATGCCTCCCCGCCGTGGTGATAGCATGAAACAAAATGGTCCTTGCCCACCTCAGCTGCCCTGGGCATCTCAGTCGTGCAAATGTCAGTGGCTGCTTCGCACCGAGTCCTGAAAGGGCACCCTGAAGGAAGCTTCATCAGGTTCGGAACTGCTCCCTTCAATGTGGGCAGCCTGCCGTCCTTCTTGTAGCCGTGGGGGAAAGATCTGAGGAGGGACTGTGTATAAGGATGCCGCGGATCCTTGAATACTTCCTCGGCCGGGCCCATCTCAACCAGGTAGCCGGCATACATAACGCCTATCCTGTCGGCTATCTCCGCCACAACCCCCAGATCATGGCTTATGAAGAGTATGGAAGTCCTCACCTCTTCAATAAGGTCTTTCATCAGAGAGAGCACCTGAGCCTGAATCGTCACATCAAGGGCGCTTGTCGGCTCGTCCGCAATCATCAGTTTCGGCTTCTCCGACAGTGCCATTGCGATCATCACACGCTGTCTCATGCCGCCCGAAAGCTCGTGAGGGTAGAGCCTCAGTATGTGCTCAGGATCGTTTATCCTGACCATCGACAGGAAATCTATGACCTCCTGACGCAACTCCTTCTTGTTGAACTCCACGTCTCC
>JAKAPY010000202.1:2245-3142 GCA_021811925.1 Thermoplasmata archaeon
AAACCTGTTTCTTCTTGTTGTGGCTGTTATCTCCCGGAGTGGATGGGAGACCTCCGGTCCCGGAGTTTCGTAGTTGTGCGGCTCAACGGCGACCACAGCCTCTTTTCCCGCCTCTCTTGTCTTCCTGATTTTAATTGCTTCGACGACCTGGTCGAATATCCTGTATGCGGGATTGAGCGAATTTATGGGTTCCTGAAAAATCATCGAAATGCCGGTGCCCCTGTACTTTGGCACTACTCTCTTCGGAAGTGAGAGCATGTCCACGCCTTCGAACTCTATCCTGCCACCAACGACCTTGGCCGGAGGCTGCGGCAGAAGCCTGGGGATTGAGTGGGCGAGCGTACTCTTTCCGCAGCCCGTCTCTCCCACAATTCCTACGACCTTCCCCTTCTCTAATTCCATGCTCAGGTTGTTGACGGCCCTGACCGTCCCGGCGGGGGTGTTGTAGCAAATCTGAAGGTCCCTGATGGTCAGCAGTGCTTCGCTTCTCGACTCCATGCGTGATCCCAGTGCACAGGCTATCGAATTCCAGTATTAATCGTATTGCGGCGCCACTGTGTTTCTCAGACTGCGGTTCATATGTATTCCTTTCAGCAGTGCGCATTATCAGGGTATGATGCCTGCCGACGAACGGTTTCATATATCGGATCTGCAAATCTTAAAAAGCCGTTATGATCGACAGGGCAGTTGACTTTGATAAGCTGGCAGGAAACTATGACACACTCCGTGGAACCGGCAGGGAGAGGCTGCTTCCATGGGTTGTCAGCGCAGTTGAGTATGCGAACATTCGCCCCGGAGAAGAAGTAATAGACATTGGATGCGGGACAGGCAGGTACACGGAACTCTTCGCTGGATTCTGCCGAACTGTCGTTGGCATTGATTCGTCTGAAGGGATGA
>JAKAPY010000203.1 GCA_021811925.1 Thermoplasmata archaeon
TTCCGATCTAGCTGACCAGTGGCCATTGTGCATCATATCGAATATCATCTCCATTTCTCCCATTGTAATCTGCTTGCCTCCAAGACCGCCGATGACAGGGAATACATCTTCTGGCCTGTTCTTCAGGTGATACAGGGAAGAGACAATCTCCGGGTAGATTATTCCGCCTGAGCCGGGGGCGATGTTCTGATCGAATACGGCGACGGCCTTTCTTCCTGCAAGCACGGAGGCGATGGCTTCAGCGGGAAAAGGCCTGAGCATCCGTATCCTGAGCAGACCGGCCTTTACTCCCTTTGATCTCATCCTGACTACCGCCTGCTTTCCAATGGTGGAGAAAGAGTTTGTCATGACAAGGACATAGTCCGCATCATCCGTCATGAATTCCTCCACCGGTCCGTACGACCGGCCGAAGAGTGATTCAAATTCGCCTGATATTCTGCCAAGCAGTGAAAGGGCATTGAGGGATGAAGTGTGCATCTGATACCTGAAGTAGCTGTATAGGTTGCTTGACAGGACCGAAGAGCCTTTGGCAACAGGCCGTGAAGCGCGGAACGGATTGAACCCATTGTACTCAGGCAGGAACTCAGCCACCTTCTTCATGTCGGGCAGCGCTACCTTTTCCCTTGTAAAAGACAGGTAGAAACCGTCGAGATTCACAATGGCCGGCAGCATGACTCTACTGTCTTCGGCGAGCCTGTATGAAAGAAGGACCATGTCAACTATCTCCTGGCAGCTCTCCGCGTGGAGCTGAAGGAAACCGCTGTCCCTTGCAGCAAGAACATCATTGTGGTCAGGCTCAAGCGTTACAGGAGCGGCCAGCGCCCTTGAGACGTTCACAAGGACAAGCGGAGTCCTCAAGCCCGTTATGCTATACAGCATCTCCATGCCATACAGGAGCCCCTGGCTTGACGTTGCGGTGAACACCCTTGCACCTGTGGAGGACGCGGCACCGGCGGCGGTGAGCATGGAATGCTCCGATTCAAGCTGAACCAGCTTTGCATCCATTTCGCCGTTCCTTACCCAACTGGATAGCACCTCTATAATCTCAGTCTGCGGGGTGATAGGGTAAGCGGGGATGTAATCAACACGCGCAAGCCTTGCTCCCCATGCTGCGGCTGCGTTTCCAGTCATGAGAGACAAACTCTTCATAATGCACGCACCTCCCTTGTAATCGAAATTGCCTTAGTCGGGCACTCCCTGTAGCATATGAGACAGCCCTTGCAATTCTCCATGTCTATGACCGGCCTTCCATCCGGCTCTAAGACCATCGCCGACTCGGGACAGTAGGCATAGCATATCATGCAGTTTGTGCACTTCCCATAGTCGATAGTGGGAGTGTATATCCTCCAGTCACCGGTCTTTCTCAGGGACGAGTTGCCGACAAGCAGAATGTCCTCGCTTCCTCCCATTCCGCTTATCACACCTATCGGCACCACTGTTCCCGGGGAGTAGTTCTCTTTCGTTGACAGCTTGAACGATGGTACAAGACTGAAGGCCCTCCCGGCAAGCACCACGTTCATTTGAATCACTTCCGGAGAAAGGCCGCCTTCGCCAAGCTCGCCCCTTACTGCTGAGGTAACGGCATCCGGTGTAACAACCGAGATGAGTTTGGCTGCCACGGCCGCAGAAGCGGTGCTCAGGATGGGTTTTCCAAGCAGTTCCAGAGCCATATCGGTGATATTCAGCGTCACCACTTTCACTCCGTCACGGTTCACTTCCAGCTCATCGGGCTTTCTGGAGCTGTTGACAAAAAGTATCCCGCCCTCCCTGAGGCCCGAAAGCGGATTCGCTGTAGGGTCTTCGAGGAGCGTTTCGTCCATGACAATGACGACATCCGGGTCGAATATGAATCCCCGTTCCAGCATCTCTCCATCGGATATCCGAGTGAATGCGGTGACAGGAGCTCCCCTTCTTTCAGCCCCATAGACCGGCGAATCCTGGACATTGAGTCCTTCATCAAAGGCAGCGCTTCCGAGAATCCTGCTTGCTGTCTTTCCACCCTGGCCTCCCCTGCCGTGGAATCGTATACGTAACAACATACGAGTCATATTTATATGGGAAATAATCGGTTATACATATTGTCTCTATACTGTATGTCTTTTGTTCGTACAGTTTTTTATGATGCAGCAGAATTTTATGTCAAACTGTGACAGTGTTTCCAACTTCCCGTTGGAGATGAGGGAGTCATTAGGAGTGCGTAGGCGCAATTCACGAACTTTGCAACAAGTTGTCATGCCCGGAAGTGTGGGCACACCATCCCGGGCTGCCTGTGCCTGGATGGCAAATGACCGGGATATGCACCGCATCAACCGGCAGAGAGCACTGACAGTTGAAAGCATGATGCACGTCAACATGGCACTCGCCGGGCCCGATTTCGGGCGGAAATCGGTCCTCAGACCTGTTGGGAAAAAAGTTGATGGTTAAGCTTTTATACTTGCCGTATCTTTTAAATACAAGTTGTGAACCGATGCGCCTCCTAGGAATAGCTAAGTTCAAGAGCCCTTCGGGGCGTGTTTTGGTTGCAGGCACTTTTACTCCTGAAGAAAGGGAGAGAGTGTACGACAGAAAAGGCTCAGAAATCGGCTATGTTGCCGAGATTTTCGGGAATGTCGACAAACCGTATATCTCCGTCAGCGCGAGCAGGCTGATCAGAAAGGAGCATGTCGGCGGCCTGGAACTTTACATCAAGGAAAGGGATACCGATGGCAAGAGCAAGGGAGACAAGAGAAGGCACGGAAGAAGTTGAGAGATGCCCTGAGTGCGGCAGCACTCACCTGGTTCGAGACTACGAACGTGGCGAACTCATCTGCGAGGAATGCGGTCTGGTGATAGATGACCAGCTGATCGACCAGGGCCCCGAATGGAGGGCTTTCGATGTAGAGCAAGGGGAAAAGAGGGCCCGAACTGGTGCCCCGATGACATACACGATACACGACAAGGGTCTCTCTACTGAAATTTCATGGAAGAACAAGGACAGCTACGGAAAGAGCATACCCACCAGGAACAGGGCGCAGTTATACAGGCTCAGGAAGTGGCAGAGAAGAATAAGGGTAAGCAACGCGACGGAGCGGAACCTCGCGTTCGCCCTTGGTGAACTTGACAGAATG
>JAKAPY010000204.1:0-440 GCA_021811925.1 Thermoplasmata archaeon
ATTCGGTTCATGGCAACCTCTATCTGCTTCTGTCATATAAATCGCTATTGTGCAATTTTATTTTGCCTGTACTATATAGCACTTCATCTTGCGAGCATATAAATCACGAACATTGCGGCCGCCGGCAGCACAGCCATCAGGAAGTCATCATCCACACTCCGGAATTTCATCTTTTCAGACAGCCAGGAAACAGTTGCACCGGCGAATCCCATCGAAAGTGCCAACTCCAGAGTATAATTGTGAATGGCCAGCAGTGCCGAGAACATCACGAATGACAAAGGCCATATCACATTCGCCAGCGTCCGGTGGTCCAGCTGTCTCAGCTCTCCGGCCAGTGGATCCATGAAAGCCACGCCCAGAAAGACGGGAAGCGCTATGGCAATCGGGAAGAACAGAACAACAGTGCATATGCCCATGAACGCCCAGGAGAAACCGCTGAG
>JAKAPY010000204.1:450-3099 GCA_021811925.1 Thermoplasmata archaeon
TCTGCCCCACGGCCGGCTATTCTGATTTTCAGATGGAGTCTGAGTGCTTCAAACGACAGTATGGCCAGCATCAGCAGAATGAGCGCCTCGTTCTTTGGGAGCCCTGGTGCCAGCTGCACAGGTATCACGTAGTAGATGACACCGAATACGAGCAGGAAATGCACTGCGCGTCTGAGTATCCTGTGCCTGTCCATGAACGTTGATTTGCTGAATGCTGATAAAACTATATGGCTCCGTTGCACCTTATGGTATTCGCAGGGCTCGGAAAAGGTTATATTCTATCACATGTAGGCAAATGCGAGTGCCTATCTGCAATCCGCCCACGCAGGGGATTCCATGAAGATATGTGTCAATGCTCAAACTCCGCTGGTCCGTTTCCGGATCAGCGCACCGGATCTTATCGAGAAATACGGTGTTTTACCCGATATTGTCGACCTCGGCATGCTCGCAGAGGGGGAAGATTTCTCCTATTCTCCCGGCGGCGTCACAGCGATGGTATATCCGCTTCTGAAGAGGATGAAGGAGAGAGGCATGGTGGACAGGGCCATGTGGGTCTCCCTTTCCCCGGAATCTCCGACAGAGATTTCGACAAATGACATCACCTTCGTAAACATAGACCTGGGAAGACACGACGCGGAGCGTTATGTCAGATTCAAGGACAAGCTTTGGAACGAGATACACGGGACAGAACGGATGACTTTTGTTTCAGACGAGTATCTTTCCTTTAACCTCTACAGCTGGAAAACCGCCGATGTGCTGCTGCAGAATCTAGCCAGGTTCGATATCTTCTACATACATGATTTCCAGCAACTGCAAATAGGAAACTTCGTTGGCCCGTTCGCACCGGCTGTTTACAGGTGGCATATACCTGCAAATCTGGACAACATAAGCAGCAACGTCAGACGGTTCATTGTCAGGAACATGGAGGCATACGACGCGATGATAGTCAGCACCAGGAACGATCTGGAGGCGCTATTCAGGGCAGGCTACAGGGGGGAAGCGTACCAGATATACCCTCACACCGATGAAAGCAACTGGTATGAGCCCACATCCGGGGACATGGAGGATTTTCTGGCCAGAACGGGTCTGAAAAAAGGTGACAGATTCTTCCTCTCGGTCGCCAGGATGGATCCCATGAAGGGGCAGGACGTGGCTATCAGGGCACTGAAGCACATACAACCGCTATTTCCCGATGTGAAGCTGGTGCTTGTCGGCAATGGCAGCTTCTCGGGCAGTTCCACAGGCGGCCTGGGCTCTTCCAAGTCAAGCAACTGGAAAAAGAAGTTAACCCAGCTGATCACGGAAAGCGGACTGGACGGGAAAGTGCTTATGCCCGGCCATCTTGATGACAGGCTGGTCCGGGCAGCCTATCACCTCTGCGAAAGTCTTATACTTTCGTCTAATGCGGAAGGCTTCGGTCTGGTCACGGTGGAAGCATGGTGTATGAAGAGGCCCGTGATCGTCAGCACCGGATGCGGCTCTTCCGAGCTGGTGGCAGACGGAATGAACGGCTTCACGTTCACGCCCGGAGACGACCATGCTCTCGCTGACAGGATGAAGAATATGCTCGAGGGCGGCAAGGCAGACGAAATGGGCAGCATGGGTTTTGAAACATCCAGGCAGTGCTATGTTGAAAGCGCGATAAAGAAGATCGTTCCCATATTTGAGAAGGTCATTTCACAGTACTGATTTCCTGCCACTGCCCTTTGCAGCAAGTATCGCCGCAATCAGTTCCCTTACCCCTTCCCCGCCCGAACTCTCGGTTACGGCGGCTGCCCTCTCGGTAAGCTGCGAAACTGAATTCTGCAGGGCAACCCTGAAAAATGGCCCCTCGAACAGCGACATGTCATTTTCGCCGTCGCCCACGACCGCAGTCTCCGAGGCACGTCTTCCCAGCTTGTCCAATGCTTGAAGGAGGCCAACATCCTTGTCGACACCGGAAGGAAGCACCATTCCCGAATCCAGATTCCTCACAAGCTTTGCAATGCCGTTCATTTTCAACACAGCCCTTTCGGCATCATGCACGTGTCCTTTCTGAATGTAGGATATCACCTGTCCCTTCACGAAAGGCACGTGATGTTCCATGAGAAGCGTGGCGATCCTCTCCCCATTCTGTTCCTGCAGCCTTTCCACGCTGCCGTTGCACATGATGACGGCCCCGTTCTCAGCCACAAGCGCATCAACTTTCCTGAACCTGTTCTTCAGATTCAGCATAAACCGCACTCCTCTTCCGGACACAATTATTATTCCCAGTCCGGCTTCGGAAGCATCATCGACCGCCCTGATTGTTTCACGGCTCAGCGTGAGATCGATGTCTGTCAGTGTTCTGTCGTAGTCTGTTGCAAGAACGTTGACTGCACCAATCGAGTCCGGGTCTGTCCCGGCCATGAATTTCATCCTGGGAAGGCTTAAACTTTCTTCCTCTTATCCTTTGTCATATATTCGAGAACCGTTGCGTATATGTGTGCACGCGGGGCTTTCCTGTTTTCGAAATTATTCGAGGAGAGATAGTCATTGAGAGCACCGTTCAGCGTTCTGTTCATTCTGCCGTCCACCGGTCCGTTGTAGAATCCAAGTCTGACAAGGTTGTGCTGAAGTTCCAGGCAGACCTTACCCTCAATTTTCAATATCTCCTCCTCTTCGCCTCTC
>JAKAPY010000024.1 GCA_021811925.1 Thermoplasmata archaeon
ATATCCACCGTCTTGAGGCCTTCCGACTGGGACAGGGATCTGATGAGCGTTTCGGCTGTGGTGGAGGGCGAAGATATTTCTACAAAATCCTGTGTGGAAACTGGTTTGGTAATGCTCTTTAAATCTGTAATCTTTATCAAGGCCGAATGTGAGCTGCTGACGTCTCGTACCCAGCCCTCGGGCGGCTCGGCAATTATTGTTACCTCTAGCATGGTTAGACATTCCAGCCTGATTATTAAAAGTCGTATATTCTGGCATTTTGTTGAGGAGGGCACCAGCGCAGAATTTTCAGGTTACTAATCAAATGCATTCAGTCTTCCGTTCTTCCTTTTGGCTGGTCCGGAAATGGCAGGGGGCTGAATACGCATAGCTGTCAGTGCGGAAGCCTTCCCGCTCGTGCAGTAACCCTGAATGCTCAAGCCTCTGTACCTCTGGCATTACACGACCTGCACAGTGCGTCACATCACTGGAACTGATGCCTCTCGTTTCCATTGACCTCTTTTGCAGCCTCGCTGAATTGCCTCTCTGAATCTGTCAGATGGCCGATTGCAGCCTTCTCAACCGACAACAACGACATCCACTGTTCTGGTTCTGGACTTGACATCAAACTCAAGAAGGAAAATGCTCTGCCATTGCCCCATCAACAGTCTTGAGCCGGTCACGGGGAGCGTTATTCCCTGACCGGTCAGGGCGGCCTTCACATGACTCCTGCCGTTTTCGTCATGCCATGCTTCATTATGACGGTACTTTTTTTCAGAAGGAGCTATTTTGCGCAGGGCTTCCCTGATATCTTCCTTGAGCCCGGACTCGTTCTCACACACAAGGATGGAGGAAGTTGTTGATCTCACGGAGACTGATGCAATGCCCTCAAGGATAGATGATTGCTCCACACATTGCAATACGTCCTTCGTTACATCGACAAAGTCATCCTCACCACTCGTTCTGAACTCGAACGAATAGAACTTGCATACCATGAAATGTGATGCGGCAGCCGGCGCTTAAGATTTTGTTAGTGAACCGATCTCATGCAGTTGGCCTCTGGTCGCATTCGATGAATAACTATGAAAGCAATATTATCCAGTTATGCAATCTCAACCCGTGAAATATTTTGATTAACGTCTTCACAGTCCCTGTGGAAGGAAAGCACGCGGAATCCGCATTGCACAGTAACAGTATCCCGGAAGTCTTCCCGCAGGGTTCAGTTACCTGGATAGACATCGAGGGAACGGAGCAGGCGGATATGCAGTTGCTGAGGGAAAGACTGTCCCTGGACGAATTCTCCATTGAAGATGTAGTCGTCGGAAACCAGCGACCAAAGATAGAGGATTATGACCACTATAATTTCGGGGTAGTCCGTGTGCCATCCGACGTGGGTGCCGGCATTTCCTTCTCAGAGCTTTTCCTGTTCTTCTCCGAAGGCTGGATAGTCACCATACACAAGGCGCCGATGAAGATTGTGGATCTGGCAAAGGAAAGGGTAAAGGCGAGGGGCCTGTCCCTTTTCAAGATGAAACCCTCGACGGATCTGCTTTTCTACCTGCTGGTGGACTTTGCCGTCGATTCGTTCTACCCGGTGCTTGATGCCAAGGAAGATGAGATAGACAGCCTCGAAAGGCAGATAGAGACAACGGTGGAACAGAAGAGGGGAGACATCAACCGGATAAGATCCATCTCCAAGTCTTTCATGTCGCTAAAGGGGGACCTGATGACGCTGAGGCGTGATGCTTCCACTATGAGGGATGTTCTCGGACAGATCATGCGTGGTGCAGTGCCTTTCATCCACGATCAGGTGCTAAGGAATTTCAGAGACATTTACGATCATGCATTCCAGCTTATTGAAACGCTTGACACATACAGGGAAAGAGTGAATGAAGTCAGGGATCTGCACATTAGCATGATAACCGCTTCCACCAACAATGTGGTCAAGGTTCTGACAATTGTGGTGACAATACTCACCCCCCTGTCGCTCATTGCAGGCATCTACGGGACAAACTTCACCCCTGGGTTTTTCACGCCGGGAACGGGTCTCTGGTATTCATTCTATGTGATGGTTGCAATAATGGTCGCAATAGCGGTCACAATGACATACTTCTTCAGGAGGGCAGGCTGGATCTGAAATTGATAATGGTAGAAAGTGACAAATAAGGACAGGAGAATGCCGCTCTCGGAGCCGACCATGTCAATTCCACCAGCTGGCAATAAGGAGAGCGGAGCGGGCGAAAGGGACCAGGCACAGGCAGCGAATAAGACACCCGAGGGTGCGAGTACAGGCAGGCTGTTGCAGCATGTTTCCCATCCGATCGCCACGATCGGCCAGCGTTTCTGGGCACTGATTATTGATCTTGTGCTCGTGAGCGTCGTGACTTTCATAATCTGGGTCGTGCTGGGACTCATCACTTTTCGATTCGGCAGCCTTGAGGTTTATGAAGTGGGGACGCTCGTCCTGAGCATTCTCTATTTCATCCTTTTCGAATCAATGGATGGCCAGACGATCGGGAAGAAGATTTTGCACATAAGGGTCGTATCGGCAGAAACAATGAAGAAACCAGGACTGGAGGCGGTCATCATACGGAATGTGCTGAGGGTACTGGATGCATTTCCTCCGAATTTCTACATAATAGGATTCCTGTTTGCGATACTCAACGACAGGCGCCAGAGGGCTGGAGATATGCTCGCGAAGACGCTGGTGGTTCAGGAAGCTGAAAAGATTCTCTGAGTTGCTCAGGTGCAACAGTACAACTGCATATTTCGGTGCAAAACAGAAAGACATTTGGTAACTACTCAGAATTCCGACAATCCATTTTGAGTGATTCCTGTCCTGTCATCGCTTGCCGGGAACGATTACAGGACTGTAAGTGCTCAATTGACACCGCCATAATCGTGAGTAGTTACGTTTTTTTATTGCCTCGCTGAGCATTTTGTTGGCAAGCTCCTTCTCAGCCGGGAGCTTCTTCAGCCTGGCATTCTCTCTCATGAGCTACCTGACACCAAGCTCCATCCTCCTTGCATAGGACCTGAGGCTGTCCACGCCGAACTTGTCGTAGTTCTCCTTCCACTTGTAATACATGGTCGGGTCTACCGAATACTTCCTGCACGTCTCAACGACTGCTCCCTTCTCCTGTATCTCCTTGATTATTGCGAGCTTCTCCTCTGCCTGCCATCTCCTTCTGTTCGGCACAGTCACTGTTTCCCCTCCTGACAACCCTTGATGGGATTCCTTGTCCTGAGTACTTTTCGTTCTTCCTTATTTACCAATCTTGTCCATGACATTAAGGGGCAGACCACCACCGATGCCGTTGGCAAAAAGTTTTGCAAACGGTGTGGAAGTGGGATTGTCTCAATTATAGAGAAATGAATATATGCCATTCTCTGCTACGATGAACAAATGAAAATTCTCACAGTTTTCAATTCAATTCCCGACAATATCGATGATGTAATTTACAAAGGACTTGTGGCAAGGCATGTAGACGTAACGGAGTTGAACTACGTACCTACACATAACGCCCGTATCGAAGATGGAAGACTCCATCTCTTTGACACCAAAGGTAATATCATAGCGAAAGAAGCTGACGATGGACTCATTCATTTTGACATGAAACAGGGAAAGCAAATCAGATGCCACAAATGGAATTGCACTACGGGTGAAAACTATCGTTTTGAACCGGGAGCATTGGATTATCTGGATTCTTATGATGCGATACTTGTTGATGTGAAGACCGCAGCCATGTTGTCAAAGAACACGCTTATAGACGCAAGAGAGAGAATTTACATGCTTGACGGAACAGACGACTGGCTCATTAGGAAAATACACTCCAACAGCCAGATTTACTTCAAGAGAGAACTCATGAGTCGGAGGGTCCCCGATCTGGGCGAGGCAGTAACCTTGTATTTTGCAGACAGAAGACTTGACAGTGGCGCAAGTACCACAAGCCCTATGAAGGCAGCATCATTATGGACAAGAAGGGCTCTTGCAGCTTTTGGAGATACAGCCCGTGACAAGTCTTATGCGAATTTCAGAGGAAAGCTCCAGAAGACAGATGCCAAATTCAAATCGCTAAACCTAACAGTTGCATCCCACGGGTATGTTGGCAATTTGAACAACGTGCGCAGGGAATATGATATAGTTTTCATCACATCGTCAATAATGAGGTCGAGAGTAAGGTTCGCAGAAAGGGTAGCAAGGTTCGCCAAAGAAGAGGGCCTTAATGCGTTTGTCAAAGTCACTGGACGCTTTTATGGCGAAGTCGCATGGAATGAATATGTAGAGAAGATACAAAGCAGCAAATTGGCAATTGCCTACCCTGGCAGAGGCTTTGACACGATTCGTTACTGGGAGATACCATGCTATGGTTCGGCGCTTGTTTCGCCTGTACTGCCAATTGTAATAGATAACAATTTCAAAGATATGGAAGAGGCGATATTCTTTTCAAATTTCTCTGAATTCAGAAGAAAGGTGTTGCTTGCGCTTAGAGAAGGACTCTGGGAAGAAATTGCACAGAAAGGACATGAGAAATTCCTGAAATATCATAGCGAGACGTCCAGGGCGGAAGGTGTACTGGATAATATCTCAGTCAGGAGGAACACTCAACTTTAATGCACAAGGAGTGTTCAGTCCGTTGGTAAATGAACTTAAAACAATTGTAACTATTCAGCTTTCTGGCACAGTCGCCTGAGGAAATTTCGCTATGAACCGGTCACCGACGAGTGACCTGAGCACAATGTCGGTGAAGTTGGTTTTCCTTTTCAGTGATGGCCTGTAGATCGATAGAATGCGCTGCAGGGAGTCTGCACCCTCCCGTGTCCTACTGCCGCTGCTGTTCTATCAGATGATGCAAGCATCATGGGTGTGCTATCAAGCTTCCTTATCTTCTCAGTGAGCTTCTTTATCTCTCTTATCGTGTCCTTCAGATCTTTCTTGAGTTCGCTGTTCTCCCTCTCAAGCCTTTCAGTCTTCCTGAGCTGGCCGAGTATGCGTCTTCGCTGCTCCCTGTCAAGCGTCAATGTTTCGTCATTTGATTCTAGGAGTCTGATTGAACGATTGTTCAACTTCTATCGTTCACAGTTATAATACGTTCCTAGTTATATATCTCTATACACCATATAAAAATGTCTCGCAGGTACAGCCGTTTCACGCTCATTTGCCAGAAAGCTGAACTGCTACGACATTTGTTAAGAAATTCAATGTGCGGAACCACGAGGCACCGCACATTCGACCTGTGGTTCACCCTTCGGTAATCTTGATGGCACTAGTCGGGCAGACAGGCACACAAGCCATGCAGAAAACGCAGTCTTTCTCCCTGACAGGATCGCACTTGTCGGTCCTGTATTTAGCCCACGTGTCAGCATCCTTTGCCTTGTCGACCTTCTTGTCGTTACCGACACCCATCTGTCCCGGGTTGAGATGCCATTCGTAGAGTGTCACAGGGCATACGTCCATGCATTCACCGTCGGCTATGCACGTTTCCCAGTCCACCGCAACGGCGGTGCCGTGTATGCCTAATTTAGTGGGATACGCCTTGCCTTCTGCATCCTGCCTCTGCTTTCCCTCGGCACGGACATCATGGTCGTTGTGCTGGCCAGTCACAGGATAATTCGCGGTGTCGTTCAGGAAGTTTTCATCAATTGGCTTCGGCTTGTAATCAAGGGTTTCGAGTTCTACCATTTAAACACCTTTACGGTTTTCAAGTAGAACGACTTGTGATATTAATATTGCTGTCGCGAGCGATGGGAAGTCGAGCCCATCCAGCTGTCTGAACGCAAGGGCATAGTATAGTTCGATGGAACAGGTTCAAGCACAGATTATAACCGGGGAACAGCACAAGATGAAGTTTGGCCTCTGAGCATCTGAACCATGGCTGTTTGCGCACTTGCTCCATGGGAGAGCCGTGGAAGCGACACCATCTATTCTGACAGAGCCCTGGGCGGCTGGTCTCGTGCAGTTTGTCCAGGGAGACATGAGAATGCCAGGCGATATTGCAAGAACTTTCAATCGTAGCGTATCATGGCATCGCCCCGAGGGTCAAAACCAGCTTCGACCACGTCTGAAACAAGGATTCCCTGTGCATGTCCCATCATCGAATTCATATCCTCAACTTCCCTGCCCACCGGGAGCTTCAGGGCCCTCTCATAGAAAATGTCACTGTCCGCATATATGCTCGCAGGATAGCCGAAACGGGGTGCTGCAACTGATGCCTGCATGCCCATTCCCTTGTCAATGACATTGCTCAGGACCTGCACATTGACCTGAGGCTGGACATCTCCACCCATTGTGCTGGTGTAAACTGTACGCGCTCCTTTGGCTACCACGGCCATAAGGGTGTGGAATGTCTTCTTCCCGGGCGCAAGAGCGTTGTGGTGTGAAGCATCAAGTGTGAAGTAAACCCCCCTGTTGTTCATGTTAATTCCAGTCCCCTTTATGTTGTGGCCCGAGCCGAACCCCATGTAATTGCTCTGTATGGCGCTTATCCCCACCGTCCCGTCATATACTGAAAAGGCAGTCGTATCAGAAACAGAAACACCCTTCTCGTCGACGCCACCACCGTCGGCGTACTCGTAGTCAGGGCGCAGCATTTCTTCGTCGAAAGGGAGCCACTTCGGATCTGTAATGTGTTTTGCCCTGTAAGCATAAGCGATCCTCATTGTCGACATTAGCGTTGAATAGTATTCGACTCTTGACATTGCTGAAAGGCTCTTCCTATCTAGCATGTTGAGCCACATGAGTGCCGTGGCTCCCTGACTGCTTGGAGGGTTTGTGTAGATATCAAAACCCCTGTATCTTCCACGAAGGGGGTTTACCCTCTTCGCCTCAAAGCCGTCCAAATCACCAAACCGTATGAGTCCTCCCTTGGAAATCATGTCCTTCTCGATCGCGCGGGCAATTTCTCCGTGATAGAATGAATGACCCTTGTCCGCAGAGACAGTTTCGAGCGTATTAGCGAGTTCGCTCTGAAAAAGGACACCACCACCGGCAATCGGTTTGTATATCCTGTTCCAGTCGTCGTCACCGCCGCTTGTCAGGTCCGCCCCCCTGGCAAGTGAAGGGGTGGCTTTGAATCCTTCCCTTGCGTACTTTATGGCTGGCTGGAGAAGAGTCTTCAATGGAAGGGTTGCATTCTCAGAGAGAATCGACCATGATGATACAAGTCCCGGTATGCTGAAAGAAGCAAGATGCCCACGTTTTGGAAGTTCCGTGTAGCCCTTGCTCCTGAAAAAATCTATTGTGGCAAGCTCAGCCGCATAGCCGTTTCCGTTTATCGCAGTCATCCCATTGTCATCCAACACTGCAAAGAAATCGCCGCCAAGCCCGTTCAGGTGAGGCTGCACCACTGTAAGAGCGGCGCTGGTTGCTATTGCTGCATCGTACGCATTTCCACCGAGGCTCAATATGTCCGTTCCCGCCTTCGTAGAGAGAAAGTGAGCCGAAGCGACGGACTTCTGGTTCATGCCTCCCGTTATGGCAGAATGCAATAAACACTTTCGTACTCGTACCCGCAGCGACGGGCACAGCTTACCGCATTGGATCAAGCAGATGGCTGGAACATGCCATCGGTTCATTTGAGATGTGCAGACGGAAGCATGCGCAATTCAGTACGAAACTCATCCGGCGGAAAAGAAGAATCATTAAATCAATAGTTGCGATGAATGAAGCCATGGAACTGAAAAGCTACGACATACTTTTTGACATCAATTTCGAGAAGTCATCCTTCAGCGGAAAGGAGGAGATAGAGCTGGATGAAGGCACCGACAGCATTGAACTAAACGCACAGGACCTCGTCATTTCATCTGTGAGGGTTCAGCCAGGCACGTGCTCTTGGAATTATGACGCGGAGGAAAAGAAACTCACAGTGAATGGTGACGGCTTTTCCAAGATTCAGATTGATTTCTCAGGTAAAGCGGTCGATGGGGGTTTGCACGGTTTCTATAAGTCCAAGTACAAGAGCGGCTACTTTCTCTCCACACAGTTTGAGCCTGTGGGTGCACGGAGCATGTTTCCCTGCATCGACAACCCCTCTTGGAAGGCAGTGTTCAGGATAAGTGTGATTGTTCCCAGAAAACTCGCCGTTATCTCAAATTCCCCAGTAGCTTCCACGGTCGAGACGGGGGACAGTAAGAAGGTGGTATTCGAGCCCACACCTAGAATGTCCACATACCTCCTGTTCGTAGGAATAGGTATGTTCGAAGAGCAGAGGATGCCGGGAGGGTTTGACGTTGTTGTTGCTTCCTCCCCCGAGCAGAAAGGGAAGGGTTTGTTCGGGATTGAAAACGGCAGGCTCTTCCTCAAGGAATACGAGGACTACTATTCACTGCCCTACCCGCTCAAGAAACTTCACCTCCTTGCCATACCAGAGTTTGCAGTTGGGGCGATGGAGAACTGGGGCGCCATTACATTCAGGGAAGTGGCTCTTTTGGTAGATGATGCGACAAGCGTATCTAACAAAAGGCTGATTGCAAGTGTTCTCGCTCACGAGATTGCACACCAGTGGTTTGGCAATCTTGTAACAATGAAATGGTGGAACGATCTCTGGCTGAACGAGAGTTTCGCAACTTACATGAGCTCTGTCATTGTCGACAGGATTTATCCTAAATGGGAAGTCTGGTCGGACTTCCTCACCATGGAAACAAGGGGGGCAATGGTTGCAGACTCGCTCAGCAGCACGCATCCGATAGAGGTTGAGGTTAAAAGGCCAGAGGAAATAAACCAGATTTTCGACGAAATAAGCTACGGAAAAGGTGCAAGTGTTCTAAGGATGATTGCCACTTACATAGGTGAAAAGAGCTTCAGGGACGGCGTCAACAACTATCTGAAATCACACAGCTATGCCAACGCTGAAAGCAGCGATCTCTGGAACAGCCTGGAGAAGTCAAGCAGTGAACCGGTTGCCATGATAATGAAGAATTGGGTCAGCACGGCCGGGTACCCTGTAGTCAGAGCGGCTCTCCGGGAAGGAAAGATCGAGATTTCTCAGGAGCGATTCCTGCTCAACGGAGCCAAACGCACCGCAAGATGGCCCATACCCATTCATTACAGCATCAACGGCCGGTCAGGCAGGATGTTGCTTGAGAGCGAAAAGGCATCCCTTGAGTTCTCCCGGCTGGAACAAATAAACCTTAACGCCGGACAGACAGGTTTTTACAGGGTGCTTTACGATGAAAAATTGTATGATATTGTCGCCGGGACGCTTCGGTCGATGAAGAGCGACGAAAAGTGGGGTGTTATCTCCGACCTCTTCTATTTCGTGCTATCCGGAAATGCAGAACTCCCCAAATATCTGGATTTCGTACGCCTGATTCAGGAAGACAGCAGCTACATACTGGTGAACGGAGTTGCATCTCAGCTTGAGACCCTCAGGGAGCTTGTGCCAGGGAATGTTAGAGTGTCCGAAACTTTCCTGAAATTCTTCAGGAGTCAGTTGAAGCGCATCGGAAAGGACGGAAAAGAGGGAGAGGACGAGAGCAACGCAGTGATACGAGAAAGGCTGACTGAAGGACTTGCCAGATACGATACTGAGTTCGCGCATGAGCAGTCGGCGTTGTTTGAGAGCATGCATGAACAGCCTCCGGAGATACGGGGTTCAATAGGGATATCTTACGCCAGGACAGGCGGTGAGAGCGCATTTGATCCGCTCCTGCACAGGATGAAAGAATCAGGCAGTGATGCCGAAGCGATGAAGGCACTCCTCGGAATGACAAGCTTTGGCGAACCCGGGCTGGTCAGGAAAACTCTTGAACTCGCGTTCAAGGGGGATTTGAACATTGGCCACATAGCAACGATGGTGTACATGACAGCGGTAAACCCTGACGGGAAGAGCGAACTCTGGGACTGGTTCAAGGAGAACAGGGAGCAGCTTTTCAAGACATATGCCGGGACGGGAATGAACAGCTCCATGGTTGAGACCATAATCGGAAGGGCCGGCATCGTCAACAGAAAGGAAGTCGAGAATTACTTCGGCAGCATCAGTATTCCTGAAGCTGACAGGGGAATAGCCAAAGGACTGGAGATTCTGGGCATTTATTCAAGGTTCATAGAAAAATACGGATGAAGGGACCAGAGCTAGAAGACAGGTGCCACTTCTGCACCCGCTCAATCCGGGGCAACAGGGGCAGAAGGTTTTTCAATGCGTAAGACCGATGGGTTAAGGAACAAGGTAGCTGATTCGGCATGTCGGAGAAGGAACTTCTGGAAGGAATGAAGGCGCCTGATTTCACTGTGCCAGTGGACGGGAAGGAATTCAACCTCTACAGCCAGCTCGGTAGAGGACCGGTGGTCCTGTACTTTTATCCCAGGGATTTCACGGCAGGCTGCACTGCGGAAGCGTGTGAATTCAGGGACTCAATCGGACAGTTCCGTTCAAAAGATGCTTTTGTAATCGGCGTAAGCGGAGACAGCTCAACGAGGCACAAGCAGTTCTCTGAGAGGCACGGTCTTGATTTTATGCTCATAAGCGACGCTGAAGGCAGTCTCAGGGGACTCTACGGCGTAAAGACGACACTCGGCTTCATACCTGGAAGAACGACGTTTGTAATCGACAGGGACGGAACAATAGCCAGAAAATACTCATCCCAGCTTCACCCAAAGAGCCATGTGAACGAGTCTCTTGATGCCATAACAGACATCAAGCAACATAATCCGGAGTAAATAAAGAAGGCAACTGCTTCACCGATGCTGTCCAGCTCATAACGGTGTTGCCGCACTCTGCTGGTGCATGGATGTGACGGTGTAAACTATGCTGTGCCTGCATTTGATGCAAGTGATCTGGCATTTGTCGATATCTATCTGATTTTGAGAATACGCGTTTCTCAGCTCCTTCCTTATCCTTTCCGGAAATGCGCAGTCGCATGCGCATTTCTCATCACTGCAATAGCGACACATGAACAAATGTCACTCCTGTTTCTCACTATAATATTCAGGAGGTTGACGATTTAGATAAACCTTGTCTTTGTGCCATCACTTGCCAATGAGGGTGACGGCCGGGATATTGTTGCTGTCCGGCATAGCCATGAACATATGCGAACATCGGTCTCTTGCAGGACGCGTAGGTTAGGACCAAAGCCCTTCGCTCCACTGTGGCTAAGGCGTTGCGTTCAGATATTAGGCCCGGGCAGTTGAAAGAGGCAATGCCATTCAGTCCGTCAGAACCTTGCCCTCTCCCATTATGGTTGCCGGCCGATGACCAAAATGGTTGCGCTGAAATTCCTCACAGCGTTTGGCACCCATTAAACAATGTCTACGAAGATGCAGAGACACCTGGCAGTGAACCGTTCACAGTCATAAAGACACCGACAATTATTGACCAGGCTGTAAGTATAAGCGCCTCGATTATCTCAGGTATTGCAAGAGCACCGCTCTGATGCGGTGTCACGAAAATGGCTATCAGTGCAGCGATGCCTGTAACAGCTGACAAAACTGCAAAGAGTCTTCCCCTCCGCCAGGCAACGGCGGCGACTACCATGAGGGAGACCGGGTAGAGTATGAAGTATCCAAGTGCAAAGTCTCCATGGAGAGATCCGGAGTGTTCGGTGAAGATGCCCACGAATCCAAGAGATACGCCACTCACTCCGACTAACAGCCCTACGACGTGCTTGGCCGAAGTCCACTGGAAGGCCGCCCAAATACCCATTGCGAAGAAGAGATTCAGCACGCCTTCGATTACCAGTCCGGAGTTGAAGTATATCGCCGCAGAGCTGACGCCAAGATCGCTCAGCGAGTTTCCCTGCCACGTGAACCAGGGCGAAATAGAGACCGAATAGAATACCATTGAGATGGCAATGAGTGGGCCAAGAACGCCTGCAAGCCCCCCAATTCGGAGCAGCCTTGACGGTGAAGCTGACATGTTGGCAGTACCGCCTTTCCGTATTATACAATTTTGGAGTCGAAGGCCTGTCATTTTGGAAGTGATGGGGAGGGACAAGCGTTCTCGCCACAGTATCAGAATTCATTTTATACCAATTAAGCATTAATTAAGTTCTGAAATGAATCGGAAATTCTGGATTTTGTCCAGAGTTTGAAGCCGAACGTGATACAATGGCGTATGTCGATCCGGGAGGCGCGAGCCTCAAGACCGAGAACCAGAAATATTTTAGCAAAACACCTTCGTCCCTTAAAATGTGGAAAATGGCGAGAGAGCTCACGCCGTTTGGTGTCCACAGCAACTACAGATTTACCCGCCCGTACCCTGTCTATTTCAGAAGGGGGATCGGCGGAAAGATAGTGGATATCGACCGAAACGAATACATAGATTTCAACATGGGTTTCGGCGCGCTTGTTTCAGGCCACGCAAACCCGAAACTCGTGCACGTACTGAAGGAAAGACTTGAAAATTCATCCGTGCTGGGATTCGAAGATGAAAACAGCTACACCGCTGCAGAGCTCATAAACAAGAGATACGGAACGGATATGGTGAGGTTTTCCACTACTGGCACAGAAGCAACAATGCATGCCGTTAGAATTGCAAGGGCGTTCACAGGCAGGCAGAAGATACTCAAGTTTGAAGGATGCTACCACGGGAGCAATCAGGATCTGCTTTTCAGCGTGAAGCCAAATCTCGACGATGCGGGATTGCCGGCAAGGCCCTCCCCGGTCCCGGCGGGTCCCGGGATACCCGAATTCATGAAAAAAGGAATCGCGATTTCCCAGTTTAACGATCTTGATGCAACGACGGAGATAGTGGAAGCCAATCAGAATGACCTTGCAGCAGTCATACTTGAGCCCTATCCTATGAACATGGGAGTCATTGTCCCTAAAAGGGATTTCATTTCTGGGCTAAGAGATCTCTGCGACGAATATGGCGTTACCCTTATCTTCGACGAAGTGAAAACGTGTGGAAAGTTCTACGGCGGCGCAGAAGAGGTTCTTGGCGTCCGTCCCGATCTCAAGGTCCTGGGGAAATCAATAGGCGGAGGAGTTGCAGTTTCGGCCATTGCCGGGAAGAAGGAGATAATGGAAAATGTCGGTCCTGGAGCCATATCGCACGCAGGCACATTCAATTCAAATCCGCTCAGCATGAGCGCGGTTGTCACTTCACTAAGGGATGTGCTCACAAGGCAGGCCGTGGAGAAGGCTCAACGCCTTTCCGACACCATGGCTGAAGGATACGGTGACCTGCTGCAACTCTACGAAATACCATCGACAGTGCCACTTGCCGGCCTGAGCGGCGCGATTTCATTCAATATGTCCCAGCCTCAGAACTGGAGGGAATTCCTCAGGGGAGATATTGGAAGATGGAATTACTATTACCTCTCGATGATGAACAGGGGGGTTATTCCCGCGGGACCCGGTGCAGACGAACAGTGGACCGTTTCGGTCATGCACACGGAAGAGGACATTGAGAAGACAATAGAGGTCTTCAAGGAAGTTGTGCCCAGGATATCGCTGCGATACCCGCTGCTGGGTGTCGAGGAAAGCGTGTGATGCCTTATCTTGCGCTTCTGCCAACGTGATAGAGTCTTTCAAGGCCGATAGGCCCTATAATCGTGGTGACGACCACCATTCCGATGATCTCCGCATACAGCGACTGGGGCAGAAGGTCCCTCTGAAGCGCAATGCCTGCAATCACGAGCCCCACCTCTCCCCTTGGTATCATCGCCACCCCGACCCTGAAGGCGCTCTGGAAGTCGCGGAACTTCACCATGGCAGGTATTCCGGCACCTATTGCCTTCCCTCCCACTGCGATCGCGCTGAGCACGATTATTCCAAGCAGGACATAAACATTGAGGAATGTGATGAAATTCAGCTCTGCACCGATGACTGCGAAGAAGAGCGGGCCAAGAGCGCTATTCAGGGCGTTCGTGAACTTCATTGCATGCTCCCTGGCCTGTGTTCTGCTCATCGACAGTCCGCCCAGGTATGCGCCGACTACTGGCGAAAGGTTGGCAAGTGTGGAGATGGAAGACAGGGCAAATGCAATTGCCAGCGAGGCAGACTCGAGCAGGCTATCATCTTTCAGCCTTGATATCACCTTGATGAACTGCGGTATCACTGTAAGCGAGGCAATGAGCATTATGAACCACGTGATTGTTGTCCCTACGACTATCAGTAAAACATCCGCTGGCTGAATCGTTCCTGTTGTCAGTATTGTCAGGGCGACTGCCAGTATTATAATGCTGACGATGTCATCAATTGCCGCAGAGCTGATTATCAAATCAACTTCTTCGCCATATCTTTCTTCAAGCCTGCTCAATGACTGAGCGGTGACAGCGAGACTCGTTGCGGCCATTGTAGATCCGAGCAGAATTGCGGCCGGAAGGGAATGCCCTATTGCAAAGAAGAAGTAGAATCCCATAATGAAGGGGAGAACGGCACCGCCGATAGCGACGAGCACAGCCTCAAACCCTGCTCTCCTGAGTCCTGACATGCCGCTTTCGGCCGCAGCGGAGAAAATGATGAGTATTACTGCGACCTGTGAGAAGAGCTCTACGGTGGCATCCACGTTGATGATTGT
>JAKAPY010000205.1 GCA_021811925.1 Thermoplasmata archaeon
GTGCCCTCTGTGGCCGGTCCAGCTGTCTTCGGCCTTGCTGAGGGTAGGCAGGTAGTGGAAATTGGAGTACTGCTTTTCAATCCCCTCGAAGAATGAACGGTTGATTATATCCTCCGGGTGTCTTGTGCCGAATATAAGGTAGATGTGTGTGTTCTTCTCACCCTGTCCGAGAAGCGTCTCGAGCATGGCCCTGAAGGGAGCCACACCGGTGCCTGTCGAAACAAAGAATATCTCCGGTGGGAGTGGGCGCCTTAGCACGAAGCCTCCCATGGGCCCGATTGCATTTACCTTGTCGCCCTTCTTGAGGTCGCAGAGGTAGTTGGACATGAAACCACCCTCGACCCGCTTAACACAGAGTTCGAACCCCTGTCTGAACGAAGGCGGGGAGTAGATGGAGTAGTCCCTCGCGATTTTCTTCCCATCGGGCTTAACTGCCGAAATGGAGACAAACTGGCCTGGTTCAAAATCGAACATCTGGCTATTTGTGGGGACAAATCTGATGACATTGACATCAGGATTGACTTGGTCATTGTTGTCTATAACATATTCCGCCCTGGTCACCCTCTTCCTTGCAGGGGGTGCTGTTTGAGGGCCTACCTGTGCGCTTGCTTCAGCCACCAACATCACTTGATTTTACAAAAAAAACAGGGGTTATAAATATGTACTGTGCCTAATTGGAACACGCGCATTTGTCCGGGCGACTAATTTGCGGGAAGTTTCATGCCTTCCTTCCCCGGGCATGACTTGAGCGCCTGCGCCCTTTCCCCTTTATTCCCGGTTCCGTCATCGAATATAGGTCAAGAATCTTCTCAATGTCCCGCCTTGGAAGCCAACCTTTCTCCTCGACCACCTGGCGAATCGCCTTTCCGGTCTTCAACGACTCCTTGACCGCCTCCGCTGCCTTCTCATAGCCAATGTACGGATTGAGTGCGAGGGCAATTCCAGGCGTTCTCTCAACCATGTCACGGCATCTGCCTTCATTGGCAACTATGCCGTCCACCATCTTCTCCCTGAACATACGCAGGCCGTTCTTCATAATGCCGAGGGTGAAGACGATGTCGAAAGCAATCAGCGGCATCATGACATTCAGCTCCAGTTGCCCCGCCTGTGCGGCCATTGTGATTGAAAGGTCATTGCCCATCGACTGGAATGCAATCATGTTCATGCACTCGGCGATAACAGGATTGACCTTTCCAGGCATGATGGAGGAACCTGGCTGGACAGCCGGGAGTGTTATCTCGGCCAGTCCTGTTATTGGGCCGGAATTCATCAGCCTGAGGTCATTGGCTATCTTTGTGATATCAACCGCAAGCGTCCTGATGGCACCCGATGCCTCTACGAAATCACCCATCGACTGAGTAACCGCCATCAGGCTCTTTGCATTCCTCAGGTCGAAATGTGTGATCTTCTTCAGTTCAGTCAATACACTGCTCACATACTTCGGGTCGGCGTTTACACCTGTCCCGACAGCAGTCGCCCCTATGTTGAGCTCACCAAGGACGGATTCCACCTTCTCCAGCCTTGCAAGGTCGTAATCGAGAATGCTAGCATATGCTTCGAACTCCTGCCCGAGCCTGACTGGTGCTGCATCTTCGAGATGCGTCCTGCCGGACTTGACGATGTTGTCGAATTCGGATGCTTTTCTCCTAAGGGACTTTGTGAGTTTTTCGAGCTCCTTGCCCAGCTCCCCCAGCATTCTGATGGAAACAAGCCTTATTTCCGTTGGAATCGGCTCGTTTGTGGACTGGGACATGTTCACATGATCGTTGGGGTGGACAACCTTATAGTCTCCTTTCCTGCCACCCAGCAGTTCGATCGCCCTGTTTGCTATAACCTCGTTAGCATTCATATTGTGGGAAGTTCCCGCCCCAGCCTGGAACACGTCCACGACGAACTGATCGTGGAATTTGCCATTTATCACCTCTTGGGCTGCGGCGACAATTGCATCCCCCTTCTTCCTGTCCAGCCCTCCGGCGGCCATGTTGGCACGAGCGGCTGCTAGCTTCACAACGGCTGTGGCCCATATGAATTCGGGAAACGGTCTCATTCCGCTTATATTGAAATTGGAAACAGCCCTGCATGTCTGTGCTCCGTAGTAGGCATCCAATGGTACGCTCATCTCACCAAGTGAATCAGATTCCTTCCTGAATTCCAATCAAACACCAATCACCTTGAGGATCGAGTTTGTATTAGTTTTTAACCCATTATATCTCGGGACACCTTGAAGCAGAACAGCGGGAACAGAATGGGTGAATACCGAGAATCGACCCTGGCGCAGTCTATGCGAAATGATAATATGTAGGTAAGTTATTGGCACTTAAAACAGACATGACACACCACTCTACTGAAAGGCGCATTAGTTTCCAGAATGTTTCTCAATTCAATCTTGGCCTCGGAAGAGTTCTGGCTGTGAGCGACCACGTTAACTACGAGATTTGACCAAATGATTACAAACAGCAGGTGTTTGATTGCATGACTTCGGCTGATTTTTTCAAGAATAATGTATCAGTGAAGAGATTCTCGCAGAATCCTGTAGACGAGGAGAAGATCAAAGCCCTCTCTTCTGCCATAAAGAACTGTTCTTCAATGGATAACAGGCAGCCGTGGAAGGTTGTCCTCGTGAGGGACGAACAGGCAAAGAAGAACATGTCGTCTGCGTGCTACGGCAACAAGTCTCTAATCGAGGCGCCGCTCATTATCGTGGTGTGCGGATTGCCAGATGATGCTTACCCTACTCTTGGCGGTTTTCTGAACAGTTACTCGGTTGATGCAGGGGTCCTCATGGAGAGGATATCGCTCTCTGCCAAGAGCCTGGGAATGCACACCGACTGGTCATTCTCATTCAAGGAGGAAAAGGTTAGGGAGATCGTACAGGCGCCGGGAGAAAGCAGAGTGATCTCGGTTTCACCGCTCGGCCTTGCGGTAGAAACAAGCAACCTTCCCCCTGCCAGACCGGTGCAGGAATTGGTAAGTTACGATCACTATTGACCTGCCCCGACTGTTGCAGCGGGCCGGTGAGGGGCGATTAATTTGGATGAAAGAAATGACATATCAAGGA
>JAKAPY010000206.1 GCA_021811925.1 Thermoplasmata archaeon
ACTCTTCGGGCTGCTCTTCGCGGGCATAAACCTGCTTCACATTTCTCCCGGTAATGCGTCATTCCAGACATTCGGCTTCAGTTCGGTCTTCTACTTCGCCGTGTTCACGATACTTACCGTGAGGGAAAGGAGGCATTTCTGGAACTCAAGGCCAAGCGGCTACATGGCCACAGCACTGCTTGTGGATGTTATTGCAATTGCCCTGATTTCAACTCTGGGCCTCCCTGGCCTGGCGCCGCTTGGCCTTGGAGATGTGGCCTTCATCATTGCCTATGCCGCAGTCATGTTCTTCGGAGTCAACGACTTTGCCAAGTATCTGCTTATGGAAAGGCTTGGAATACAGCGCTGATGCATTGCCTCCGGCCGGCACTCTCAAATGGAAAGAATGATAATCTATGCTCAAAAGCTAAATCAACATGGAGCGAAATATACACAGGTCGGGGAACATTATGCAGCCTAATGTTGCGCCTCTTGCAAAGCATGTGCTTGTCGCGCTCGATGAGTCGGAGAAATCATGGAAGGCCTTTGAATTTGCAATAGGTTTTGTGAAGCAGAATACTGGTTCGGACCTTCACGTCCTTCATGTTGTCCACCGGCTTGTGATGCCGGCAACAGGCGACATGGCGCAGTCGGCGTACATTGTTATGCAAAGGGAGGACGAGCTTGTTGAAATGGGCAAGCTGCTTGTGAAAAAGGCCACGGATCATGCAACGCAGATGGGCGTGGAGTCGGTCGAGGCACTGCTCGAGGTTGGGAATCCAGTCGATGTTATTCTCAACATAGTCCAGAAGAAGAAGGTCGATGTCGTCATACTCGGAAACAGGGGAATGGGTTTCAGGAAGGGTGCCCTGCTCGGTTCCGTCTCGGAGAGGATCGTGGCCAACTCGCCAGCGACAGTGATTGTTGTGAAATAAGCGCAGCCATGCTCCCGGGCACATTGTGGAAACAGGGCCGAGTCTGTTCAGCTGACGGTAACTGGAGGGAATGGGGCCGTGACTGCAACCGCTGATGCAGTGGGCTTTTTGGTGGCAGTGGTGAATGATGCCGCTCAGTTGCTTTGAGCCGACACAACTTGCGTGGCATTCACACAGCACTGCCGGCCTTTGTGGTGCAGGACTTCTGGCCCGTTCACGGCACCCTTTCTCATAGTTGAAATATTAATTGTGCTATCGGACCGGATAGCGCTTGGCAAGGCAGCTGGGGCCCTGCTCTGTATAACACCGCGGAAGCTGGTTGAAGGAAGATGACAGAAGTTGTGTCAGAAAAGGCAGACATGCAAGTCAAAGATCCAATAATATCCGTTCGCAGCCTGACGAAGGTATACAAGGGAGAGACAAAACCAGCGGTCGACGCAATCAGCTTTGATATAGCGGAAGGGGAAGTGTACGGCCTTCTCGGGCCCAACGGCGCCGGAAAGACGACAACGATAAACATGCTGACCACAAGGCTTAGCTCAACCGAGGGCCAGGCATTTGTTGCCGGTCACGACATCAACAAGCACTCCATGAACATCAGGAAGATCATCGGTGTTGTTCCGCAGGACATGACCGCAGACGAGGATCTGAGCGGCCTTGAAAACCTGATCCTTGTCTCCCAGTTCTATGACATACCCAAGAAGATTGCCATGGAGCGGGCAGAAAAGCTCCTGGAGATGGTCGATCTCACCGAAGCTGCACGCAAGCAGGTCAGGGAGTATTCGGGCGGAATGAGGAAGAGGCTCGAGCTCATCATTGGCCTGATAAATGAACCGAAAGTGCTCTTTCTCGACGAGCCGACGCTCGGCCTGGATGTCCAGACAAGGGCTGTAATGTGGGATTATATCAAAACACTCAGGAAGGATTTCAACATGACAATAATCCTGACAAGCCACTATCTCGAGGAGATAGATGCCCTTGCGGATATGGTATCCATAGTTGACCATGGAAAGATAATAATCACCGGGTCGCCAGCAGAGCTCAAGGCCTCGCTGAAGGGAGACATAGTCACTCTCGGCTTTCAAAAGGACCAGGACGCCGAACAGCTGAGGAGTTACCAGGGTGTGCTCGAAGTGCTTCCATCCCTTCCCGGAACCCTGAAAATAAGGCTCGAGAACGCCGACAGTGAACTGCCCGCGCTGATGAACTATGTTTTTGAAAAAGGCATCACTCTGAAAACACTATCTGTCCAGAAGCCGTCCCTCGATGAGGTCTTCCTCAGGTACACCGGTAGATGCCTCCGTGAGGAGGCTCCTGCTGACAGGTTCAAGACAATGATAAACATGAGGAGGATGAGAAGGACATGAGCGGCGTATGGCCTTTGATGCTCAGGGACCTGAAGAAGTGGTACAGGAATCCGGTCTTCTTCTTCACGGGTCTGATACAGCCGTTCTTCTGGATTGCACTCTTCGGCAGTGCACTTTCAAAGCTCTCCAACTATCGTGGTGTAATCCCGGCGGGCAGCACCTACATCACATTCATAGTCGGTGGCGTCCTCACGATAACCGCGTTGTTCACCGGAATGTTCACTGGAACGAACATCATATTCGACAGGAGGCTTGGACCGATGGGCCGCTTCCTCTCTTCCCCCATAACGCGCAGCTCAATTGTGTTTTCACGAGTCTTCTCTGCAATCCTGAGGATACTTGTGCAATCAGTGATTCTGGTGGTCGCGGCCCTCCTGCTTCCAAACGGATTGATAATACCGCATAACTTCAACATCCTGGACGGACTGGTGATCGTGACATCGATAATCCTTGTCTCGCTCATATTCTCATGCATGTTCAGCGTGATCGCAATCAGGATGAGGGAGATGAACACCATTTTCGGCATTGTCAACCTGGTCAACCTGCCGCTCCTGTTCATGAGCTCTGCCATGTTCCCGACGGGCCTGATGGCAGGATGGATAGCGGATGTGGCCAAGTACAATCCAGTATCCTGGTCAGCCGATGCAATAAGGTCTGTGATACTCAACGGTTCACTCTCAGCAGCGCAGTGGGGCGATGTTGGCCTGTGGCTCGGGGGTCTGGCC
>JAKAPY010000025.1:0-4194 GCA_021811925.1 Thermoplasmata archaeon
TTACTTTGCTCATCTTCTCCCTCCATTTGCCTGCCCTGCGTGACTGTGCACACCCTCATTGAGTGGCGACACGAAAAGCTCATTGCAATCCCTGCAGAGGAACAGTGCTTTCCTGGACGGGTTGTCTGCCTTCGTCTTCCTGTAGTTCTGTGTCCAGTAGGCCTGCCTTATCGCAAAATCTTCCTTTACCTGTCCTTCAATTCCCAGATCCCACGGATGGCGTGTGGCAACTCTTATTTCCTCTTCGCCTACCGGGCCGATGGCACCTGCGCTGGCTGCGAGGAATTCCTGCAGGTCAGCTGGATCGACTTCAGGGGCGTACATCACCACCCTCGACACGTATCCGCCGGGGCAGGCCATGCAGGATACCGTTCTCCTTCCCTTTTCCAGGAAAACCATCTCCGCCATGCCATCGCAGTGCCCGTAGCACCTTCCGTCCGACTTCAGATAATTCTCTATGATTTGCTGGCTGTCCATGGTTTCCTCTCCGAAGTAAATGGCGAGCTGTCAGATAAACCTAGGCGATTCAGCGGCGGACGGTGAGTGCAGTCTGCAAACCGTCCATCGCCTTTTCCATCATTTCCATCGGCGCAAGAAACACCGAACGGAAGTGCATTCCGCCATACTTGCCGTCGAATCCCGACCCGTTAACGAAAAGCACATGCCCGTGCTTGAGCACGTGCAACACAAAGTCCCTGTCATTCTTCCAGCCCGGGGCCTCTATCCTGGGGAAGACGTAAAAGGCGCCGTCCGGGACTGCCACGGACAGCCCCTCCATCTCGTTGATGCGCTTGACGGCGTAATCCCTCCTTTCCCTGAGCGCCCTTACCATCTTTGTTATGTGTGTCTGCGGCCCCTTCAGGGCGGCAACCATCGCCCTCTGCGCGGGGTTGCTTGCGCACAGCCTTGCCCTTGCCTCCTTTAGGAAGGCCTCCTTCAGCTCCTTCAGGCTGTCGCCGCTGTCCCTGAACATAGTGTAGCCTATCCTCCATCCAGTGACAAGATAGCTCTTCGAGAAGCCGTTTAGAATGACCATTGGCACATCCTTCGAAACGGTGGATGGAGAGACATGCTTCTTCCCGTAGGTCAGCATGTCGTATATTTCATCAGAGATGATTGGCAATCTGTGTTCGGCCGCAATGTTGCATATTTCACGCAGGTCGCTTTCACTGTAAACGGCACCGGTCGGATTGTTCGGGCTCACCACTAGGATTGCTTTCGTCCTTTCAGATATGTTTGACCTTATGTCGTCAAGATCGGGTCTCCAGTTTTTCTCCTCTATCGTCCTGTACGGCACCGGCTTTCCGCCATAGTACTTCGTCACAGAAGAGTACGGTGGATAAGTTGGACCGGGAACAAGGAGTTCGTCCCCCTGCTCTATCATTGCACCAAGAAGAAGCTGTATCCCCTCGGTTATTCCGGTGGTGACAACTATGTTTCCTGTGTCAATGTCGCTCCCATTCTTTCTCTTCTCCCTCTCGGCAATTGCCTCCCTCAGCTCGATGTATCCCTCGGAGTCGCCGTAGTTGTTGTGCCCCTCCAGGATTGCGTCGAACATCGCCCTCTTTATGTGTTCAGGCGTGTCGAAGTCGAACGCACCCGGGTCGCCTATGTTGAGCCATATGACCTTTGTCCCGCTTCTTTCGAGTTCCCTCGCGGGCAGGACAAGATCCCTTATGGCATACTCCATCCCCACGGCCCTTGAGGCCGGCCTGAATTGCATGAAACATTGAGCTTCTTGAAGGATAAAAAGATGTTGTGCTGCCTATGCAGCGGCCCTTTGCTTCATCAGTTTCTTGAGGTTTCTTTCCGCTACCGGGCAGGGCGCCGAAGAGGAGAGGGCTGCCTCAAATTCCCTCTTAGCCCCCTCGTAATCATTCATTTTTGCAAGTGCAACTCCAAGGCTGTTCCTTGCAATGCCTGAATCGTGCACGGCAAGAGATGATCTGAGCGATTCCGCTCCCTCGGCGTACTTTCCCGCCTCAAGCTGGCATGCCCCGAGGTTGAAGAGGTACTGCCACTTTCCGGCAGCCGCGCACTGGTGCAGCAGTTCCATGCTCCTTTTGACATCGCCCCCAAGAAGAAGGCAAACAGCCCTGTTGTTTATCATCGCGGTGTTCTTCTGGTCGGAAGAGCCGAAGTAGTCAAGCGCATACGCCGGGCCCCGCTTCTCCATCATCACCATTCCACGGTTGACCGCGGTGAATGGTTCCGCTTCCTCACCCATCCCCGTGAATCTATGCGCCTTGCCCGGTTTCCAGGACATAAGCCAGAGCGAGCTCAGGGCAGAGGCGCCCAGCGCTGTGTCATTGCCAGAGAGTTCTGAAATTGCATCATCGGTGTTTCCTGAGAAGGCAAGATCTGAAGCGTGCCTCAGCTTGCTTTCTTTGCCAGGCAATACAGACAGAAGCGTTGCGGCCAGTTTTTCGGCCCTTTCATACTGCCCCGACTCGAAAGCTTCCTCCTCCATCAGTGCAATCACTTCGTGGGATGCCTGCTTGCCCTCTGCCGCTTCCTTCAACCTGTTCCATATATCCGATGCTGCTTCGGCCGCTTCCTTTGTGTTGATGCCTCTCAGAAGGCGCAGTGCTCCAAGCATCGACTTCTCACCGGACAAAAATCCCGCCTTCTCCAGCTTCTCAGCCATGCTCCTGACGGGTGGTGGCGGTGCAACTGCATTGGCTGTCTCCTCAATCGGCTGCAGTCCGGAATCATCATGCCGCCCGATGGCCTGCACTTCGGTGGTTGCAGGCAGGCGCGCCTCCTCCACCTCCATCGGCACTGCCTCTGCAGCCGCCTTCGCCTGCAGCCTCTGCTTGAGCGACTCAATCACAGCAAGAACATTTTCATCCTTTTCACTCGACGAAAACCGCATGAGGTAGACAAGCGCTTCCTCTCTTCCCTGCTCGGCAAGAATAAGCCCCTTCATCCTGAGCGCCCTTGGCTCGTTGTTTTCCACCGCAAGTATTGCGTCGAGCATTCGCAGAGCACCCTCCGCATCTCCAAGTGAATATCTGGCAATTGCCAGATTCTTCATTACAGACACATCGTGCTTCTTGAGCCTGAGCAGTCTCTCATATGCCTGCACGGCCTCCTTCAGCCTTCCAATATGCTGGAGCGTTGCGCCCCTGTTCTGAAGGGCACCCCTGTGCTTTGGCTTGATCTTCAGTATCTGGTCATAGCAGTTCAGCTCGTCCTCGTACCTTCCAAGCATGTAGAGGGTGGATGCTTTTCCGAACAGATTGTCAACTTCGTCCGGCTTGATCCTTATTGCCGAATCAAATGAGAGGAGCGCAAGATCCAATTCCCCTCCCTTCAGGTGAATGTTGCCCTCGAGCCTGAATGCCTCATCGGAAAGCGGTTCCAGCGACTCTACCGACTTCACCGCTTTCAGGGAACTTCCAAAATCACCAGCGTCGTACCTCTGGCGAGCACTCTTCATCAGATCGCGGACCTTCCTCGAGCGTTCGGGTTTCTCGCCTTCCCGTCCCCTGTGCAGCCTGGACTCAAGCGTCCTGAAGGCGGAAGTGCGTTTTGCCGAATGAAGAAACTCCTGCCCCGTCTTTGCTGTCACATTGCTCTTGTCCCTGCTGGCTGCCTTGTCATCCCCGAAGACTGAAAGTAGAATCAGCTTTGCCTTTCCCCTCCCTGCCGAACCGATTACAGTGCCAAGCGTGGTCGCCGGGACCCTGAGGGAGGGTAGCGGAGATACAACCGCGCACGGTTTGCCTTCGATTCTGCCTGTCAGTACAACGACCTTTCTTGAAATCTCATGCTCCTCGATACTTGCACCCATCGACTGGGCGACGGCAGTGCAGATGGCCACATACTCGTCGATCGTGCTGTCCATCAGGATTTCGGAGATGATATCCTGCTCCTGCATTGTCTGCTCGCCCCTACTCGCCACCAGGCTTCTCCCTCCTGTGGACATAAAGCCTGAAAATCTTCTCGCTGTCCGCGTTTCCGAGCTCCATGCTGAGCCTGAGGCCAAGGGAGGCCGACTCGAGATCGTCCTGATCCTGTCCCATCAGCTTCTGCAGGAGAGCAAGCGCATCCTTCTTCCTTCCCAGTTCAACAAGTTCATTGGCCTGCAGCCTGAAGATTGCAGGTTCAAGCTGCCGCGCATCCTTGAGTGTTTCAAGTGACAGCGCGTGCTTCCCCATCTTGCACTGCAGGAGTGCCTTCCTGACTATT
>JAKAPY010000025.1:4204-14171 GCA_021811925.1 Thermoplasmata archaeon
TCATTGCCAGTGTGTTTGAGTAGGCATCCTCCGCGCCATTCATATCCCCCTTTTCCTCAAGCGCAATCCCCATGTTTGTCCACGTCTCTGCTGTCCATTCCGATTTTTCGGAATTCGCCATGGTTTGAAGCGCTGCACCCCACGTGCCCACGGAAAGCAGGACGCCTGACAGCATATCGATGCCCTTCTGCAGATCCGGGATTTTGGCTCCTTCTGTCTCGAGCTCTTCCTGCCTTTCCCTGAGATTGTACTGCTCACATATGCTCTTCTTGAGAATGAAGCCGGCTGAGTAGCTTCCCTTCCTCATCTCCCGCTCAGACAGCTGGAGGGCTCTGCCCCATGATCCCTCCTTCCAGTCAACAACTGCCCTTAGCAGCGTGTCATCAAGCGCAATTGATCTCGATCTGGCGCTCTTTGCAATGTCTTTAAGAATCTTTCCCCTGCCTGTACGAAGTGCCAGGAGGGACGCCAGCTTGTAATCATGCTCCGTGCCCACCCCTTCCTCGAGTATGGCACTGACCTCGCTGTAAGCCTTGTCAAAGCTGTAAGCCAGATAATGCAGGTATGCCCTTCTCCTCATGTTTCTGACGAAAAGGGGCTGCCCGGCCTCATCCTTCTCCTGCCCCGCGGCCGCTTTTTCCCTCTCTGTTTCCCTTGCCGCCTGCAATTCCAGCTCCAGCACTGTCATCTTCTTCCTTAGCTGTTCCACCGCCGATCCTATTGCACTCTCATAGACTGCCGCAGTAGCATCCCTTCGGGCAATCACTTCCGTGGCAGCTGTTTGAGTGGCCGTGAAATGCTCAAATTCCACTCCCGCGGAATCGGCACTCTGACTGCCTGCAGACATTGATTCGGCTGCAGTGGCAATCACACTTATTTCCTGGCCGGCTTTGCCGTCAGCGCTCAGTTTTGAGCGCCAGAATGCGGCTCTTCCCTCCAGGTGCTCCTTTTTCGACCGTATGAAATGCTCCGACACGTACGGGAGGTTGAAATGGCGTGAGGCTGCTTCGTATAGAAGTGCAAGCCTTCCGTATGTCTCCTGGCTTCCCTTGCCCTCGAGAGAATTTTCCAGGCCATCTATGGCCCCTATTGCATCCTTCATGAAGCCGTAGGGAGGTGGGACGAAGTCACCTTCAGTCTTCTGTCCCATCCCCTTCATCAGCTCATTGAAAAGCAGGCAGGCCATGTAGTAGCCAGCCGCTCCCTGCGGCAGGGACCTGAAACGACTGCCAGCATCCTCACCGCCAAGAGTCACCGTGTATCCATTGCCATCGATTATTGCTACGGCATCGGTCATCTGGAGAAGGCGCCTTGTTCCCTCATGGGCATTCCCTGCAACATACCAGCTGTCCTTCAGGACCGCCGAAGCACACGGGTCGCACACGGCATCCGATGCTGGAATCTCCCCGTTGCAGAGTATGCACTCCATATCAATCCTGCCTCGGGAACGTTATAGGGGGTACGGTCGTGACATTGGTGCGGCCAAGCAATTTCTCACTGCCAGTGAATTTATGGGAAGCGTTTGTGCAATTAGTAAGAGGGATCCGTTTAATAAACATTCGAGCTTAATTTCACAAAGTGTATTCATGGGAGGGATGCGCCGAGCTTCTTTCCCATGTAGCTCCTATCTCGATCGTAACCGAATTTCCTGTAGTATTCCCTCGCCCCAACCCCGCTTGTGACCCTCATTCTCGAATAACCCCTTTCGGCTGCCATTTCCTCGGCCCTTGCTACGAGTTTCGACCCGTATCCACGATGCTGCCATTCAACATGCGATTCCTCTCCAACGGGAACGACCCTGCCGAACACCTTGAGCTCCCTGATATATGCATGTTCACCGCCTCCGAGCCTGAGCCTCAGATAGCCCACAATTGCATCGCCCAGATCGAAAGAAAGGAACATCTCGTTTCCCCCGCTGGCCCTGTAATCCATTTCGTTCAGGACCACGTCCGATGACTGGATGGAACGCTCATCTATCCCGAGGTGGCCCACCTCCCTGCATCTGATGCAGTTGCAGTGCCACCCCTTCCTTTTCATCTCCTCCTTCACGAGCTCCCTGAGATTGCTTTTCTTCACGCCTGCATTAATGAGCGGTGCGGGTATGTCCCTCTGGATTCTCTGTATCCTGACATAACGTGGTATGTCTCGTTTTACCTCGGCAAGCAGCTTGACAGCCTTTTCAAGTGTAAACTCGCTGTACAACCCCTTCCTGTGCATCTCGTAGAGCGGCGTCCCTTCTATTATGAGAGTAGGGTATATCTTGAGCATGTCAGGCCTGAAGCGCTCATCCGAGAAGAGGCGTCTGAAGTTCTCAAGCTCCATTTCATCCGTCATTCCCGGAAGGCCCGGCATCATGTGGTAACCCACCTTTAGCCCCTTGCCCTTCACCCTCGCTGTCGAGTCCATTACGCACTGGACGTCATGGGCCCTGTTTGCCTTCTTCAGCACATCGTCGAAGACTGCCTGCACACCCATCTCGACCCTCGTTGCCCCCATGGCAAGTATGCTCTCGACCTGCTCTTCGCTTAGCTGGTCGGGGCGCGTTTCGATTGTCATCCCTATGCACCTGTTTGCCCCCATCTCGTTGAGCAAATGGGCTTCCTCGATAGACGCCGAATCCGCAGAGTTCATCGCATCGAAAGTTCTCCTGATGAACCACTCCTGGTATTCCTTCGTCCTTGATGTGAAAGTGCCTCCCATGATGATGAGATCTATCTTGTTGGTCGAATGGCCTATCGCATTGAACTGCTCAATTCTGGATATTGCCTGCCTGTACGGATCGAAATCGTTCATGGCGGCCCTGCGTGCAGCCGGCTCCTTTCCGGTGTAAGCCTGCGCGGAGTTGTTGGCAACCCCGCCGGGGCAGTAAACGCAAGTCCCGTGAGGGCAGTTGTACGGCGAGGTCATGACCGCTAGCGCAGCTATCCCGCTGATTGTCCTGGACGGCTTCAGCCTGACTATGGGCAGGACCTTGCTCATGACTGCTTCCGGAGTCCTTGCCAGTACTTCCGAGTTGGCAGGTATCGATGGCAGGCCGTACTTCCTGCAGAGCTGAATCTTCCTCCTCTCGAACTGGCCCGCATCCCTGATACCGTCTGTGGTTATCTCCTCTATCAGCTGGGTATAGTAGTCCACGCGACAACCAACATTTCTTGTATCTTATAGTATGCGCTCCCACCGGCCTACGTGGGTGGTATGTACTGCCTCAGCCTGCCTTCCACCGAACCGGCGGCGATGTACACGAGTATTGGCGCAACGACCGCGGCAAAGGGAATTATATAGAGTATGGCTGCGGCCTTGAATAGGCCCTCGTTGTAACGCGAGCCGAACCTCCAGACACCGACAAGCAATCCCACTTCGCCTATAATCAGCGCCACAATTGCGCCTATCAGAATTAAGCCCCCGACCGCTATGGCAGCAAACTCCGCCGCACCCAGTGCTGCCGTGCCCGGGGCCGTCAGCAGTTCGCCTATCACAAGAGTAAATCCAACCACGAGCAGAATAAGCCCGATGTACATCGCGAAGGAAAGGGAAAGCGGCATCCTGAAATTGCCATCCACCACGGCAAGTGACCTGAATGCCGCCCTTCCAAATATGACTGATATAAACTGAAGTGCAACAGCAACAAGAATGACGAGAAGCACAATCGATGCGCCGAACGCACTTGTCACGGCTGCAGTTCCAGGGGACAGGATTGCACTGAGATAACTAAGCGACGAAGTGCCTATCGTGAATGCAATGCCTATCATCGAGCCTATCAGGCCAATCAGGCCAAACAACCTGATTTTGGAGAGTGCTGTTCCGTCATGCGCACCCCACTGGCCGCCCTGCCAGGCTGCCTGCGGATAAGGCTGCGCCTGAGGCGTGGGATAGGGCTGCGCCACGGGAGGCGGCGCCTGCTGCTGCATGCCGTACGCCGTCAGGAAACCACCGCATGACGGGCATGTTGCCGCGTACTCCGATGGAAGCGGCCTGCCGCAGCGAGGGCAGTACTTCTGCTGAATCCTCGCAGCGGTGGCGAGCTTGAGATCTACACCGCACGATTTGCAGTAGGATGCGTCGTTGCCGTTGAGTGTCCCACATTTGGGGCACGTGATACCCTGTTGTGACTGCACGAGACCGAGGAGGTGTGGCATTTCATATAAGGCTGTCGAGAAAAAAATCACGATCCGGGTCACCATTAAGTACGGAGTTCAGGATATTATCAGGGCATGCCCGAACTCAAGATAAGGAGAAGGCACAGGTTGAGGCAGAAGGAGGTCGAGGACATAGCCGCAGCGCTCAACGCCAGCCTCGGAACTCAGACATTCAAATCCGAGGACCCGCTGCAGGTGGCCGAGATATACGGCCTCGAACAGAAGGTATACATACTGGGCACGGAAATCGTTGCAATGGAGATAGACGGCGGCCCTTTCCTGTCAATTACTGGCATACTGAGATATGGTGCGACGAAATCGTATGTCACTGTGGACATGGGCGCGGTGAAGTATGTCGCAAACGGTGCTGATGTCATGGGACCTGGAATAATAGACGGGGACAGAAGCATAGTCACGGGACAGACTGTCTGGATAAGGGAGGAAAAGTTCCTCAAGCCCCTTGCCATAGGCAAGTGCCTTGTCGAGGGAAGCATGCTGGGGAAGAAGTCCCCGGGAAAGCACGTCCAGTCACTCTTCTACGTTGGAGACAGGGTCTGGAAGCTGCAAGAGGAACTGTCGAAGGAATAAGGGTGTGTAATTTGGCATACGTTTGTTCATGTGGTGCGTGATTTCATGGCTTCTGCATTCAAGGCGGCATACAGTGTTGCGGGAGCAGGCCTGATGCTTGTCGGCTTCGGCTTCATACTTGCAGGAATTGCATCCCTTTTCCCATCATTTGGCATGACTTTGCTTGGCCTCGTGCTTGATATTGTCGGTCTTGTCCTTTTCTTCATCGAGTGGTCCAGGTTCAAGAGTGAGGAAAGGCGCCTGTCTGCATACGGTGTGGGCCTGTACATACTTGCGGCAATCGTCAGCTTTTTCACGGGTGCATTTCTGCTCACTATAAATTTCACAACCCATTCCCTTTTCCATTCCGCATCGGGCCCCGCCGGGGCAGTCCTTCAGGCTGTCGGCTATGCATTCTTCGGCATCCTGCTCTATCTCGCCTTCCTGCTGTTCCCATACGGTTTCGCAAGGAAGGAGGAGAAGACAATGCTGCTCGTGGGCTTCATAGGAGGACTCATCGTCAGCCTGATACTCAATCCGATTGCCATCGGCGGCGGGCTTTACAACATAACCAACATATCGCCGCTTGAGGGGCTGGTCACAGACATTGTCTCATTGATATTCGGTGTTTCCTACATCGTGATAGGTAACAACGTGAGAATCAGGGGATAGAAGCAGGCGTCCTGTTCAGACCGCAGCCTGAAGAGTGCATGCAGTTGCGCTCGCGGGCAGAATCGAAATACGGCGGTCAGTGGCCGGGCGCCGTGTGCTGCAAAGCCGTCCCGGCCCGTTCTTCCTGTAACGGGTTTATCGCTGTGACAGCTATACTGCACCGGGCAGGGCGTTACAGATGGATGAACTGGCACGAGACTCGGGCCGTGTAAGGAATGAAGTTCTACGGGCTAAGGAACAGACATATTTCTACCCGCGTGGCAAGGGGGAGCTGAAATTCAACGATAACACAAGTCCGTACGGTCCTTCTCCAGCCGTCCGTGAACTGATGGGCAGGAGCATATCCGAAGTCATTGGGGGTGTGGAAGAATCCACTTTCTACCCCGACCAGAATGCGGATGCCCTGAGAAGTGCTGTTGCAGCAGCGGAGGGAATTGAACCAGACTGCATTGTCACCGGCACGGGTGCAGATGAACTGCTGGACATTCTCTTTCGCGTCTTTGTAGATAAGGGCGAAAGGGTCACAATACCTGTTCCTGCGTACTTCATGTACGAGCATTTCGCATCGCTGAACTCGGCGACAATCCGGACTCCCTACATGGGAAGGCCGCCCGGGCTGCCGGACGGTGCTGACAGCAAATCCAAAATGTACATTTTCTCGAACCCGCACAATCCCACAGGGTCGCTCTTTCCCCGGGAAGATATCGTGCGGTTGGTCGATGCATTCAAGGGACTGGTTGTCGTGGATGAGGCATATGCCGAGTATGCTGACTCCACGGTCGTTCCACTCATCAGAAAACATCCGAACCTTGTCGTCGTCCGGACATTTTCAAAGATACATGGCCTGCCCAACTTCAGGATTGGTTACTGCTTCGCAAGCGTGGAGATTGCTCTACAGCTTAGAAAGGTGAAGAATCCGTTCAACCTCACGACTGTCTCACAGAAACTGGCGACGGCTGCCGTTCAGGACAGGGGCTACGTGGCAAGCATCAGGTCAACCAATGCACTCGAACGAAGAAGGATCAGCAGAGCGCTGGAGTCATTGGGCTTTCACGTATTCAGCAGCAGTGCCAACTTCATACTGATCGATTTGGGCGACAGGTGCAACTCCATATTTTCTGCGCTTGTCAGAAAAGGGGTATACACCAAGAGAGTGAATGACGCAGGTTATGAGAACTGCATTCGAGTCACAGTGCGCAGCAGGGAGGAAAATGATGAAATGCTGTCGCGATTGTCCGATATTATGCTAGACCTCCCCTGACCGCAGCCTTTGTGCCCTTTAACCTCCGAAGGCGGCCCGAGGCGGATGCAGCTTCCACACGGGGAGCCTGGCCAGCGATCGGTTGCTTTTGCCTTGCCTGAAGCATCGGTTGACGCCCTGTCACTGGCAAAAAGGGATAAATAACGCATTCAGATATTCACCTGAAGGGATAGGATGGCCATTCTCAAGAGAAAGGACTACGGAAGGGGAGACTCATCTCCTGTTGAAACGAGTGAGTTCATAGACCTTACACAGATGAATTTCGACTCCGATTCATCCGTGGGTGCAAAGACGCTTGTGAAAGTTGCCGAGATTTACAGATACGAGGATCTCGGGAAGTTGACCGCACATGTGTTCAACGGGCATATGCTCATACTCGACTACACCGCTTTGTCCGGTGACCAGCTTTCGATGAAGCGCATTACGAACGAACTCAAGCTTGTCGCGAGGGACGTCGGGGGCGACGTTGCGGGACTGGGCAAGAACTACTTCATCGTGACACCGGGCGGTGTCAAGGTGGACAGGAACAAGATCAAAGGCGGTTTCTGATCACTCTGAAATTGGCGGGGTCGCTGAGAATACCCCATCCTTGAATATGAGGGTCAGGTAACCGTGCTCTACCCTTGAGTGGCGCATCTTCAGGCATCTTATCCTGAGCTGGTAGTCCGCTTCTCCCACCTGATGGAATCTCATTGCAATCGTCCCGTCGGCAAGGAAATCCTCGCCGTAGGCTGAAATTTCCTCCTTGCCGGGCTGCAATTCGGAGATTATGAACGCCGTTATGTCAAGCTTTCTTATGAAACCGAAGAAATGGAAGAGCTCCTGCCTTGGATTCTGGGCTTTTGCAAGTGAGAAGATTGCGTTCAGCGAGTCAATGACAAGCAGGTCCACGCCGTGCGTGTCGTACCTTTTCTTGATGTACTCCTCAAGGATCTTGAACCAGTCTCTCCCGTTGTCTGCCTCGGCATGTTCCAGCCTGAGGCTGCCTATGTCGGATATTGTGAACTTGTCCTCGTCATACGGCCAGAAGCCGAGGTTCTTCATTGATTCAAGAAGGCTCTGCTTGTTCTCCTCAAGCGAAATGTAAAGGCACTTCTTGCCTTCCCGCCTTGTGTTGTTCCAGAGTATGTTCATCGATACCGAGGACTTCATTGTTCCAGGGGAGCCGAACAGGAGAACTATGTGGCCCTTCCTGATCCCGCCGTTGATCTTTTCATCGAACCCTTCGACGTAGGTCCTGACCCTGTCCGTCTGCAGCGTCTTTGATTCCAAGGTATCGCCTACTACTGGAAGTGAGTCGATTTAAAGCTGATTGCTCAATTTTCGTTTTGTTGATTCACCCGCCTCCGGCGGCAACCAATGAAATAGTCATTGCGGCAATTGACCATGGATGCGAAGCAGCGATAAAGTAATACACGACTCCGTGCACGGAAGCGTCCTCCTCCCCACAAGCTTCGAGCGCATACTCAGCACACCCGAGATGCAGCGCATGGGGCAGATACACCAGACCGGCCTTGCAAACCTTGTCTTCCCGGGTGCCAACCACACCAGGCTGGAGCACATGCTCGGGACATTCCATCTTGCCTCAACCTTCGGCGATGCGCTCGGCATCGAAGGGTGGGAGAGGGATTTGCTCCTTGCCTCTGCCCTGGTGCACGATGTGGGCCATCCCCCTTTTTCCCACACGTTCGAGGAGGTGCTCAGGCGGCGGCTGAGGGTGGACCACATGGAGCTCACGGCACGCATAATCAGGGGGGAGGCCGACATAGTGCCAGACAGCGAGCAGTACGTGGTCAGGCGGGTGCCGAGAATCGTTGATTGCCTGGAAAAGATGGGGCTTGACCCGAAGGATGTTGCCCAGGTAGTGATGAAGGAGAGGGGGGCCCGCGGCGTCCCCGCGTACATAACTTCTCTTATACACGGCCCCGTGGACGTGGACCAGATTGACTATCTGATGCGCGACTCATATTTCACCGGGGTGGCGTCAGGAAGGGTGGATGCTGACAGGATAATACGCACTTCCCAGATCATCGGGAACAGGATGGTTGTAAGAAGCAGCGGCATCCCTGCCATCGAGGGGCTGATTGTTTCCAGGGCCCTCATGAACAGCGCGGTCTATTTCCACAAGACAGTAAGGATAGCGGAGATGATGCTTACAAAGGCCGTTTCCATGCTGGACAAGGCTGTCTTTGGTGACGTCTACAAGGACACCGATTCGTCCTTTTCGGAGCGGCTTATCAGGCAGGGCGGATTTCCCCGGGACATTGCACTGCGGCTCAAGTACAGGAGGCTGTACAAGTCGGCCCTGATGATAGGCATCAGTGAGATGGCCGCCGGCGAAAATAGTGCCGTTGCCGACATTGCAAGGGAGGGCAGGGTACCCGCGGTCGAGGATGAAATCTGCGATTCGCTTGGCCTGGAGCACGGGGCTGTAATAGTCGACACGGCGCAGCCGGAGTACCTCACGGGTGCGGGAATGAAAGGCAAGACAGAGGTCCCCATAATGGATGAAGGCGGGACTGTCAGGCCGCTTACAAGGCTGAGTTCAATAGCGCGTGCGGTCCAGCTTCATTCCAGGCAGGAATGGGGCCTTCTTGTTGCGTGCGACGGAAGCATTGCCCCGAAAGTTTCGGAGGCGGCGAAGAGAATCATACTTGGCTGACGTTGTTTCCACCATCCCGGTGCCGCGGTCTGCCCCGCGCCTTCCGGCAGCCGGCACGGCTGCATGCATCTCCCTTACTCACCGGGCGGAGTGCGCTCGCTCTTCCGGCCAACCGCCTTCTGCAGCAGCCCGTGAAGCACGATTTTCTCTTCGGAACCAAGAGAATCAAAAAGATGGGCAAGGGCATCAATTCTCTCCCTTCTCCAGAGTTCGAACTGCTGCCTGCCGTGTTTTGTGAGGTCTACCATCACAACCCTCTCGTCATCGCTATCCCTGTTACGGCTGACGAGATTCTCCGATTCGAGCTTCTTGACAGAAATGGTGACAGGGCTGGACGTTGTGCCAATTTTCGTTGCTATGTCCTTGACCCTGTGCGCTCCCGAGTTGTAAAGCAGCCGCAGAATCCAGTACTTTTCGGGTGATATCCTGCCCGACTTGACTGGATGCGCAGATGCCCTGGCTGCCCTCCAGAGTTCCCAAACATCGTCCGCAATCCTCTCCGCAAGCAGCTTTTCGCTATTCTCAGAGATTTGGCCCTTCATCCGATCAACAATTTAGGGGGCGGCTGCTGATTTGACTTGGGGGGCTAGTCAACAACCGTCCTCGCAGTATCATTGGAAAAGGTTCTACTTAAAATTATTTTATATAGAAACTATTTTGATAATGTCG
>JAKAPY010000207.1 GCA_021811925.1 Thermoplasmata archaeon
AAGAACCGCAGATTGAGCACCTCGACTGGCCAGGTCTCATCACCGCGCCGCATACGGGGCAGACTGCGCCTTCCTGCCGCTTTACTTTCTTCTTTTCCCTCGCCTGCACCCTGGAAGCAATCTCTTCTATTACGAGCACAACCCCGATGAGGGAGAAGGATGCGCTTACGGAAAGGGAATATATCACCTGCGTCGTAAACGGCCCACTGGAAGAAGGGTCAAGATAGTTAAGGAGATAGGCAAGCAGGAGATTTAGTGGTGTTATGGCTACCAGCCCCCATCCGACCGCCTCTCTCGTATTGCCGTATTTGCCGTCCGGCCCCTTGGATGCTGACGCAGGCACGATATAGAGAGAGTTGTATGAAACTTATATATCCATTGACAAAATTCTCATCGAAAAAGGGCCCATAGATCAGCCCGGAAGATCGCCTGCTTTGCAATCCAGCCGGACAAGACAGCAGGAGGCCGCGGGTTCAAATCCCGCTGGGTCCATTGCCTGCCAAGGTTCAAACACCCCGCATTCATTGTTGTGTGAAAAGACTAACATCCCCGCGCAGGAACCTTGGTGGTCTCTATTTACGGCGGAGATTTCCACCTGCTTCTGCCACAAGCGTCAGTAAATACTTACTTTCAAGCTGTTGCACTCCAAACCATAACTTCAGACAAGTTCGTCTGAAATAGACAGTTATGCAGTGCAAGTGATTCTCTGAATCATAGAAAATCGCCACGCCGGGGAGGTAAGCCTGTAGTCGAGCTGCAGAGAACTCGGCATGCATCTCATGGAGAAGGTTCTTCCATCTACGGGCTGACTACTTTATCCTGCCCAGGAAGAAGGAACCGATGCTGAGCGACCCCTTGCTTGCAGTGTACTGGACCTTGTCCCTCGTCTGTGTTTCGCATATCCCCTGTATGGTCAGGAAATTATTCTTTCCGTCTGTGGTGAAATCAATAACTCCGTCCATGATGCTGCTTATTATCTGCAAATCCTGTTCGGACATTATGCCCTTCTCGATGCTGTATGTTGCGACGCACTTGTCCTTCCTTCTTCTAGCCACAAACTGCCGCAGAAGAGCGAATATGCTTCTGATGTCGTGATTGGCGCTGAGGCTCGATACGGACCTGAAGATTAGCCTGTAACCCTTCTCCTTCACAACGTCCTTCACCTTGGCCAGCCTGTCGTCGACCATGGTGCTTATGCTCTCTACGTCGGCACTGTCTTCCAGGTAGGATGCATTATCGACGACCGAACTGTCTCCAACAATCCTCGAGTATGCGTCGACATACTGCACCAGGCCCTGCTTCTCAAAGCGTTCGAACCCTTCGATGACGGTGGACATTTCCTCCCTGATCTCCTCTATGGTCTTGTCGGTTGTCACCCAGACGACAGGTATGCCGTTTGAGATCGAGTTGGCTGCCATCGAGTCCATGGCAATTTCCTTTCCAATGAAGGCGGGGCCGTATACAACCACCTGTGACCCTATTGGCATCCCTCCATTCAGGAGATCGTCAAGCCTGGGTGTACCTGTCTTTACCTTCTCCTGACCGGCTTCCGCTGGTTTCGGCGCCTCGAACACGCCCACATCCCCTTCCATGAAGTCGCTGTCCCCTATCCTGATGAAACCCGAGTTCCTTGACATTTCAACCTCGAGCGTCTGAAGCCTCTCATCCTTGTCCCTCAACTGCAGCCTGAGTTCGTCTATCTCCTTCCTTAGCCTGGACTCTTCAACCTGGGCAAGCTTCAACGCTTCCTGCTCCCCGTCCTCCATTTCCCTCAGCCGCCTGGCCATTTCCTCGAGCGTTTTGCGGAGATCCGCCTGTTCCGTGGATTCGGCCGTTCTGGCTGCCTCCACCCGCCGTGCCTCCTCCTTGAGAGTGAGTTCCCACTGTGCCAGTGTCTTCTCCCTCTTGCCCATATCCTCTTCCTTTGCCTTGAGCTCAACTTCCATCTGGTTAGGCCTGGATTCCTTTGCACTTGCCTCGTTCCTCAACTCGCGGATTGTCTTCTCTGCAAGCCTGAGCCTTGCCTCATAGAGCTGGATGGTTTTGGCAAGCTCCTTCTGGCTGACCATGGTCGCCGACTCCTTCTGTTCTTCAACCGGAGGCGGGGTCATGGCCTTGCCAGCAGGGAGAGACTCCTGGTATAGGAAGAGAGAAAACTGCGTGTTGGACCAGCTGGCCAAATTGGCAGCCTTGTACTCCAGCAGGCAGCTGTTAAGCAGCTCGAACTTCTGCCCCACAGAAAGAGACGAATAGTCCTTCCTGAAGCTCTTTTTTGCTTTTGAAGCAAATTCTATGCCCAGACTGGCCGAAAAGCGTTCAAGATCCTCCGTCCTGAATATGGGAACAATCTTGTCGCTGTAGTAGAGTGACAGTATCTTCTTGGCGATCAGCTTGTCGCCACCAAAGCCCGGTATGATTCCCCAGTTCTGGTCAATCTTGAATGATATGCTAGGCTTGTCTGAAACGAGGACCGTAAGCACAACTTTGAAGAAATCGATCCTCTTGACTGCCTCTGGATAGACCGCCCCCTCGTTGGTGCGTATCACGCCAACGTTGTTAGTCCGCTTGTCCAGCCAGTCGAAGAAGCGATCGCTTGCATTTGGATCAAACAGGTCGTCCGGAGTCATTGTCCTTAGCATCTCCGGCTTTTCCCTGTATGGATAGCGTGCCAGGAATTCCTTTATCTGCTGCCGTGCAACAGCATCACGGTCACTGCTTTCCTTCCTGGCAGCAAATTCGGAGGCTCTTGCTGCTATGTCCTTCTTCTCCATGCCGTTCCAACAAATAGAATGGATATTTTAACGATTCAGTCTGATTATTCATTGAGATAACAGCATGAAGACGCATGCTGAACCCTGTGGTCATGGCGATGTTGTGCACCCAGATGGTCAACCAAAAAGGGGCGCCAGCCCCGGGAAAAGCATCGGACTCGACCTTATGTGCTTGACCTTCTCCAGAACGATTTGAAACCCAT
>JAKAPY010000026.1 GCA_021811925.1 Thermoplasmata archaeon
TTCCTATTTCTTCACCGTGTGCCCTTTCCCGTATGCCGAGGTGGGACGGGGCATTACAACGAGTCCAAAATGAGCCCACGACCTGCATTCCCCGGAAAAGGGCCTACTTTGAAGTCGGGAAGCGTGAGACAGGCGGGCCCGTCAGCTCTTCTTCCTTCTACGCGGCACTATCACAAACACGGCAACGGTTGCTGCTATCAGGGCCACCGCTATCAGGATAGCTGCGGCCAGGTACGAGTTCAGGGCAGGGTTACCGCTTGAAGGAACGAAATCAATGCTCTCGGTGATTGAGCTGCCTGAGACAGAGATTGTCCCTGCCGAGGGTCTGATAGTGTAACCTGACACGCTATTGACGGTAAATGAGTATGTCCCGTTGACCAGCGAGAATGTGACTGTCCCGTTGCTGGAAGTCGACTCGAGCCCGCTCAGGGTCACACTCCACTGTACAGTGCCCGGCAGCCCTTTCCCTTTGAAATCAACGGAGTAGAAACCATGCGGGGAGGTGGCAAATGCAATCTCCCTGTATACAGGCGATCCCTGCACTGTGATATGTCCCGACGACGGAGAAGCATAATAGCCTGCTGGACCCGATACCATGTAGGAATAAGTTCCATTCGTCTCATAAAAGCTGATGTTTCCGGTCGAACTGCTGCTGTTCAGTCCGCCAACGCTGACATACCAGGTGAGTCCATTTTGCAGTCCGAAATCATCGAACACAAGCCTGTAGACGCCTGTTGCGCCACTCGTGAACAGTATCGCTTCTGCGGCTGCGGCACCGGAAACGTTAATCGAGCCGGAGGCGGGAAAAGGACTGTACCCACCTGCGACGGGCACGGTGAACTGGTATGTGCCGTTTGGGACGGCCAAACTGTTTGTGGTTGAATTGCCCTTGAGCATATTACCTGACAGATATGCCGTCCAGTATGTTCCTGGCGGCAGCCCAATCTCGTTGAGCCGGGCAGCGTAATAGGTGGAATGTGCGGAGTTCGAGTACGCGCTGATGCCGAAGTCGTTGATGGCTGCTATCCTGAAGACGTAATTTCCCGGACCCCGCGGAACCACGATATACGAGAGTGTTGTGTTGGGAAGGTTTGTGATATTTGACAGGCCTGGAAAGGCAAGGTTCGCACTGAGGTAGTAGCCCGTGATGGCATATTGGGAGGAGTCGGCGACAGACCACTTGAGAGCTATGGCCGTTGCATTTTCAGAAACCAATTGCAGAACAGGGACGGGAGGGGCGGTCAGCGGCTCAAATGTAATGGATAGATTGAGCAGGTTATCTGACAGGTTCCCGTAGTTGCTCAATGTGTAAACAACGAGCGTATTGTTGACATCCAGCATACCGAATCTGGTTATATTCTTCTCCCGCAGGGTGAAATAGAAGACCGGCGGCTCCTCTCCAGGCATACGGATCAACCCCGGCAGTGTTCCAATTGGATGTATTGTTATTGTATCGTTGGTGGATTCTGCCAGGTAGCTCAAGTTTCCCGCGCTGATGTATCCCACCTTGCTTATTGAGGTCGAAAGCGGTGTGTAGTATACTGTGCTCCAAGATGACAGGCTGGATGCGTTATAGACGACGAACATATAGCCGTAAGTGCCGTTTTGGTACAGCACATACACTTCAGACGAGGAATTCTGTGCTATTCCTGCCTGCTTCACCGAATAACCTGTTCCGGCAAGTGGCATCTGGTAAACGCTCAGCGCACCGGTTGCAATGTTGCAGCTGACAAGGATGTAACTGCCATTCTGGAGCTGGACGACCGATATCTGGCTCGTCGACCTGTACGAGATGATATTGCTGGCATTGACAATGGTTGCGTTGAATATCATTGCGCCCGTAGCCAGGTTATATATCTGGAAATAATCCGCGGAAGTGGCATTCCTGCTCCAGAGCACTGCACCGAAAGGAATACCCCCGGAGAAGTTCAGCCTGAACGAATTTGCAATCCCTGAAGCTGTCACGTTCAGCGGCGACGACCACTTGCCGGTTCCTGTTTCATAGTGTGAGTACTGTAGCGTCACCTTGCTGACCTGGAAGGGATTTGCAACCTGCATGTCCTGATACGGCACCGCATCCCAGAGCGCTCCAATCTCTCCACCTGGCAGCTGAGCAACAACAGGATTTGTGATATCCTCTCCGGGCACCGAAGGGCCGTCAATTGCTGAAGCATTTCTCGTTGTCGAGTTTGCCTTTATCATGTCAATGCCCAGGCCCTGGTATTCCGGCAGACTCGCATTGTCGGTCGAATACAGAATGTAGGCGGCATCGCCCGACCGGGCCGCAGAGACGCTGGTAAACGGGTATATGTCGTTAACTGCAGTTCCATTCCAGCTCCCGTTCTTCCAGACAAAATCGCCATAATTAGTGGTGTTGTAATATCTGGGTATGACCGAGAAATTGCCCGAAGGATCAGCTGCTCCAACAGGATCGGACCAGTTGAACAGCTGGCCGCTCATCGACCATATTGTCCCGCTCCATATCAGTGCATTCCATTTCAGGAACAGCTCCCCCATGATGTTTCCGCTGAAATTTAGCGGTGGCGGATTCAATCCTAGTATTATGTTGAACGTCATTGTCCCGCCGCCCTCAATGTTTGCAAATCCCACCCCGGCAACAATGGCGACAGTGACGGGAAGGCTGAGGCTGGCAACGATGCTTGTTATCATCATGTCAAGACCCGGAATAAATTCATAGCTGCTGTTCTTTGCAACGGCAAGCCCCAGAGTGAGTGCTATTGAGGGGGCGATGGTAAAGGCAAGTGACAGGCCTATCCCGATGAAGCCGTAATCAGGAACCTGGAATCCGTATCCCACAATTGGAACGTCAATTGTGACCGAACCAGATATCGACAGATGCATAGTCGAAGAGGTCCAGTAAACGGTATCGTTCCGGACGCTGAATATCCCCGTCATGTCCAGCCTGAAACTTATCGGAAATGAGGGAGAAAGGCTAACAGCATCAGAAGCTATGCTTAACGCTGGAAGGGAGATCGGGGTGGTTCCGGCTGCGAAGTATGATTTCATGCTTATGCTGCCGATCGACTGAACGACAACCTGCGTCCCCTCGTCCGGTAAGAAACTGAACTGTCCTCCGACAATCGCGAGCGGGGAATTCACGCCCAGTATGCTAGCGAACGGCAGCCCGTCCAGAACCAGGACCGAATAGGAATTGTTCCACTGCCCCGTCTCGTACTGCGGCGGATAACTGTAGAACATGATGCCGTTGCTGATGAGGGACATCAGCCAGTTCGGAGTTGAAACGATATTGAGCTGAACTGTCCGCACGATTGTTACGTTGCTGTATTCCATGTGGACGTCCAACGTTGAGTTCGGCGGCAGCGATCCCATATTGAGGGAGTACAGCACATACAGTCCCTGCGAGCAGTTTGCCTCAGTGAACGAGTAGTTTGCCGCTCCCATGTATGCCCAGACCATGATCGGTCTTTCCGGACCAATTCCGGCGTACACTCCTATAGTATTGAACAGTGTCACGTTGGTTAGGAATATACCGCTGTACTGCTGGACCTCCGCGAATGTAACGGAGGCGGTAAAGGCAATAGTTGTGTTTACCGACCCGCCATTGACCGTGACTGTCCCGCCGGCCGGTAAGGCATGGAACCCTGTGCAGTCAACAGCATAGGGGTAACTGCCGTTCTGCTCAAGGAACCCGATGCTGGAGCCTGAAGATGAGACTGAAACGCCGTTCATGCTTACGGTCCAATAGTTGCTTGTCCCGCAGCTGTTATTTGCTGGGATCGAGTTCTGGAAGAATTCGACCTGGAAGACCCAACTTCCCAGAACCGTTGCGCTGTTCGACTGGCTGTTTGCCACATAAATGAGAGTGCTGGCAGGATTGTAATCTATCCCTTCGGGCGCGGCTCCGACGGACAGGTTGGTCAGCAAAGTATTTGACTCGCCAATAACGGACACGGTGCTTGAGTTCATGTTGGTTACATACACATAGCCATTGGACGGGTCAAATATGGCATCAACAGGTGCACTTCCAGTTATGATTCTGCCCATCACCACATTGTCTGAGGCTATCGCGGTGAGGTAATTTCCCGTTGAATTGAGGACTAGCATCTCGCCGTTGCTCCTGTCGAAAACAAAGGGATTCACCGCCTGATTCCCCGTGGCCGCACCAAAGGAGACAAGGAGGCTGTTGGATGGGCTAATGATGTCAACGCTGCTGCCGGAGACATCGGACACCATCATGTTTCCGTTTGCAGGATCGTAAGATATGTAATATGGACTCCCATGAACCTGAATTGTTGAAACCACGCTGAAGCTCCAGCTGTTGAAGAAAGGGAGCGGAAGAGGATTGTATGTGCCCTTGATAGCAGCAACCAGTCCCTGCTGCTCGTCCGTGGCGTATATGTACCCGTTGGTCGGGTTGAATGCAAGTTTCTGCATTATGAGTGGAGTTGATCTTACATTCGTCAGTTCCCCGTAAGGCACGGTCCCAACAGCTTTGTTGTTGTTATCCACAACCGTCAGGGCCGGCCTTGTGACGACACCACCACTTCCAAGAGATCCAAAGAATGGCAGGTATTCTGTCCCAGAGACAAAGACAAGGCTGTTATTCAGGTCAAGGGCGAGTGAGGTTGGAGAATAGAGAACGTTTATGCTTGCCACCACTTTCGTTCCGTTTATTACGCTCAGATTCGCAGAGTTCATGTTTGATACATAGATACAGCCGTTTGCAGGATCGAACAGAATATCATCGGGCGAATTTCCGACGGGGATTACTGAAGTGACAAGACCGGATTGGTTAACCACCGCGACCAAGTTTCCCGATGTCGATGCGAAGTAGGTAAAACCATTTATGGTATCATATGCGACCAGTGCGCTCGCGGGCAGTCCGTGGATCTCACCTACCACTCCGGTATGATAGAATGCAGGTGCGTTGGATTGAGTGAGAGTTCTGAAAGTTTGTCGCTGTTGGGCCGGCGCTGCGGCATTTCCGCTTCCCGCATTTGCAACTCTCTCTGTTCCTGTAATTGAGGGGGCAAATGCCTTGTGCGAAAAACTGGAAAAGGAGGGCGAAAACGAGGTCGCGATGAAAAGAAGTACAACAGCTACCGAAGACGCCTTTCCAATATTGCTCATCTTCAGCGACAAGCAAACCCCCAGTTCTTTCCCGCAAGGACACTTGAGAGGCTATCCTTGATCGCCCTCAGGCAATTCACTTTGCGTTCGACGTGCGAATCAATGACCCTGTATATTTTGATTTTCGAATGTTATTTGTATCGCCAGCACAAAGGGGAATATGGGGTCTTTCTGACCAAAGTGTGTTTCCATTCTCCGCACATCCGGGTTGATCTGCCCGAAAGCTGCAGTAATCCTTAAACTGAAGGAGGATCTCGGCATTGGTCCAAATGAAGATAAACAGGAAGAATAAAGAAAGTAAGTCACGAGGCCCGGAAGGTTTTCACAGGAGATACAGTGTGCCTGCATTAAGGAAGCGTGGTTTGGAAACTGTATCCTTGCAAAATTGAAGAGGAGCGATCATGGGAGAACAGTTGAACAGTGACAATCTGGTTAAGAAGAAAGGTACAGGTACCGGATTTGCAGTCGGCGGAATCCTGGCCATGCTTGTCACCACTGCTTCACAGGCAGTATATCCCACCTTCAGCACGAGAAATGACGCAATAAGTACGTTGGGAGGCGTTGGAGAACCCACTTCGCTTGTATGGAATTCTGCAATAGTACTCACCGGGTTACTCTGGTTATTGAGCACTTACAAGCTCTTCCACAATGGCGGCAGAAAGTTGTCCTCCGTTCCATTTTATCTCGCCGGGATTGGATTCCTGTTCGTTGGGCTTTCACCGTGGAACAAATATCCGGTAACGCACACAATAGGCGCGTTGCTTGTGTTCTTTTTTGGTGCAATCAGCTGCTTAGTGGCGTGGAGACTCACCGGAAAAACCATTGGCAAAATCTCCCTTGTTTCAGGCGTGCTCCCCTTCCTCGCTTTCTTCGGAGGGGTGGATGGTCTGGACAATTTACTTGGCACCGGCGGGGCAGAAAGAATGATCTATTATCCCATTCTACTCTGGGCAATAGCGTTTGGTGGATATCTGTTAAACCTGGAAAACAATCAGTCACAATAGTTCATGCGTTTCAATTCTGTGACGAAATGCATTCCGGCGATTCCCATTGCCGCAATAGTGCATTTATGGTTGATTTTTCCCAGGCGAAAAAGGTCAAATCTGGAACGGCGTTTCCAATATCTGTGTCCTGAAGGTGCCACCCCTGCCCTTGGCACCTTCAAGTTGTCGTAATGCCTTACCTTGTTGTCTAAAGTAGTTCGTAATGGCCGCTCCTGGCGCCTTTGGACTGTTCCATGAAAACTTCCCGTTCTATTCCCATTACTCGTTCGAGCTCTTCTTTCACAAGCCTTTTTGTTGCAAAATCAAGTTTTGTTTTGAAATCCTCCATGGCTGACCTCTCCAAGGTTGTCGTGGAGGTATCCTTTGTTTCTGCACAAGGTTTAGTACACTATATCCCTCTCCAACAGAAGTTCTTGCCAACCAAATCATTCCATGGCCATTTCATATACAAACTCTGCACGCAACCCGTTAGAAAGACAATCCCCTTCTTCTATTCTATCGATACACTTCATACCTATTTTCCTTGCCAAAGCAATAGACGCGAAGTTGCCCACACTCATTGTAGCACGAATCTTGCTTAAAGAAAAGGAAGACGCCAGATACTTCAACATTAACGAAACGGAGCGATAGCCGTAACCCATCTTCCAATAATTCGGAAAAACTACGTAGGCAATTTCAGCCACCCCATCTGTGACTGTCGCCTGCAACCAGGCCACATGCTTATTCTTCGGTCTGTCAAGGACCAACCAGTTCAACCAGATTTGGCGCCCGTCAGGCGACTTGCCCTCTTCAAATTTCTTGAAACGTTCTTCTAAAGCTTCCAGAGTTGGAGGCGGGGGATAAGGGATGAACTCATAAATCCTTGAATCTGAAAAATCTTTGAACACAGACTGAGCATAAACTGCTTTTATCGGCTCCAAACGTAAATCCTTCCATGTGTTACTCAAATCAGTCCTCATAGTCATGTCATACAATCCCGCCAAACTAAAAATCTTTAGCGCACGCAGAAATGTGAAAGTGAACCTGAGAGTAATATCCGCCCAATTAATTACACAACTTCCTGTCTATCTTCTGGAAATAGGACATGCTTTTAGGTTTAAGTGGGTCCGTCCGGATTTGAACCGGAATCTATAGGTCCCGAACCTACAAGGATAACCAAGCTACCCCACGGACCCCTACATGTAGGACTGTTTGGAGATTTGTTCTAATATAATGAACTTTTCAATGCATCGCCGAAAGCGTAATGGTCCACGGTTTTTGTTTCACTGCAAGAGATGCCGACACACGAAGCGGCCTGAGAGCTTTCCTTTGCCCCTTGCGAAGCGCCTGAGAAAACCAATGTCTTTAATGGAGAAAGTGCAATTGCTTTCAGCAGTCAGGGGCCGACTTAATGGTAGATAAAGCAGTGAAAGAGGAAGGCAAGAAAATCAGCAAGGCAACATTCGGTGGAGGATGCTTCTGGTGCACAGAGGCAGTTTTCGCAGATGTGAAGGGCGTGCTGAGCGTATCCTCGGGGTATGCAGGAGGTTCCGTCCCGGATCCAAGTTATGAGCTTGTCTGTTCGGACACTACCGGCCACGCCGAAGTAGTACAGCTGGAATTCGATGAAGCCGTCATAAGCTTCGAAGACCTGCTTGAAATATTCTTCATGACACACGATCCAACTACCCGGGACAGGCAGGGTGCAGACTACGGAAGTCAATACAGGTCAATAATACTGTATCAAGATGACGAACAGAGGAGAGCCGCGGAGTTGCTTGTCTCAAGGCTGAATCAGGAACATGTTTTTGATGATCCCATCGTCACTGAAATCGTTCCACTTAGATCGTTCTACAGAGCAGAAGAATATCACCAGGACTATTTCAAGAAAAACCCGAACAAGCCGTACTGCAGAATTGTCATAAGCCCTAAATTGGGCAAATTCAGAAAGAAATTCGCGGAAAGGGCGGTTGGCAACTAGCAGCGCAGGCACTTTGGTGATTTCGCAATGCCAGTCTGAATCGTGCAGGGCCTAGTCTCTGAGGGGCATTTACGACAAGAAACGAAGCGCACATCGTCAGAATTAAATAAGGAATAGGTTACTCGAGGCACATGCATGATTCCCTGAAGGAGAAGATCGCGGGCGAAATCGTGATCTCTGCCGATCCGGGAAAGACGATGAGGAAATGGAGAGAGGAGTTCCACCTCAGCCAGCTCGAGCTTGCTCATGAACTGAAGGTTTCTGCTTCGGTCATAAGCGATTACGAATCAGGCAGGCGGAAGTCGCCTGGTACTGTCATTGTCAAGAGATACGTGGACGCGCTCATACAGATGGAGATCAGGAACGGGAGCCGGTTCATCAAGAGGTTTGACACGGAGGAGAAGCCAGACTACCTGCTCAGCATAAGGGAATTCAAGGGTTCGGTCTCGCTGCAGGAGATGATGCACATACTGGAGGCACAGTGCGTATCGAGGGGAATTAGCATTGACAGGGACCTTCACGGATACACGGTGCTTGACAGCATAAAGGCCATAACTACACTCGGCGCAAACGACTATCTCAAGGTCTTCGGATGGAGCAGCCAGAGGGCGCTCATTTTCACACAGGTGAAGTACGGAAGGTCTCCAATGATTGCGGTCAGGGCACACCCGATGAAGCCGGCCGTAGTTGTCTACCAGAAACCGGAGAACATAGACGAACTGGCGATACACCTCTCTAAACTCGAAAACATACCCCTGCTAGTCAGCGACATGGAGATTGGGGAAATGATTGGCAGGCTTGAAAAAATAGGTGATGAAGTCAAATGATGTTTGGACACAACGAGAAGAATGTTGGCATAGTGACCTACGGGGCCTATATACCGAGATTCAGGATAATTCCTGAGGAAATAGCCAGAGTATGGGGCGAGGACGGCCAGGCCATGAAAAGCGGACTCATGATTTTCAGCAAGTCCGTCCCTTACCCTGACGAGGATGTCATAACAATATCTGTCGAAGCATCCAGGAACGCACTCGCCAGGAGCAAGATAGATCCTGAGGATATTGGCGCAGTGTATGTTGGAAGCGAATCACACCCGTATGCAGTCAAGCCGTCTGGGACGATTGTTGCCGAGGCAATTGGAACCTCGCACTTCATTACGGTCGCAGACTACGAGTTTGCCTGCAAGGCAGGGACAGCAGCAGTCCAGACAAGCATGGGGCTTGTTTCATCAGGCATGGTGAAGTACGCGCTGGCTGTGGGAGCAGATACGTCGCAGGGTGCACCAGGCGATGCGCTTGAGTATTCCGCTTCTGCAGGAGGCGCAGCATTCATAATAGGCAGGGAGAAGGTCATAGCAACAATCAACAGGACTTTCTCGTTCACATCCGATACTCCAGACTTCTGGCGGAGAGAAGGGCAGGCGTATCCAAGCCACGGCGGCAGATTCACGGGCGAGCCAGCCTATTTCAGGCATGTTGCAACATGCGCAAAGGAGCTTATGAAAATCCAGGGCACTAAGCCGTCTGATTACGACTTTGCAGTGTTCCACCAGCCAAACGGCAAATTCCCCACAAGGGTCGCACAGCAGCTCGGCTTTGAGAAAAAGCAATATGAGACTGGTCTAACGACACCGTACATCGGAAACACTTATTCCGCCTCGATGATGATAGGTCTGTCCGCAATACTCGACGTGGCCAAGCCGGGGCAGAAGATTCTTGGTGTGGCCTTCGGTTCTGGTGCAGGGAGCGACGGATTCGATATTACTGTGACGGATGAAATGGCCAACTACAACCGTGCGGCCGCTCCGACAGTCAAGTGGTTTGTGGAGAGATCCGAGCTGCTTGACTACGGAAGATATGCGAAATTCAAAGGCAAAATAGTGATGAAGGAATAAAAATGAGAGATGTTGCTATCATAGGGGTCGGAGACACCAAGTTCGGTGAACTCTGGGAACACTCCATCAGGGACATAGGAATGCAGGCGGGCCTGAGCGCCGTCAGCGACGCAAATATTGCAGGCGAGCAGATTGAGGCCCTCTACATAGGAAACATGGCAGCAGGCAGCCTTATCGAGCAGGAGCATCTCGGTGCACTTGTTTCCGACTACTCGGGCCTTTCGGCACTGCACATACCAGCGGTCCGGATAGAGGCCGCGGGAGCCTCGGGCGGCATGGCCCTCAGGGAAGGATACATCGCAGTTGCTTCCGGCATGCATGACATAGTTATGGTCGCCGGTGCCGAAAAGATGACAGATGTCACTGACGAGGAGATTCCGACCATCCAGATGGCGGGCGGTGACCAGCAGTGGGAGGGCATTTCGGGCTCAACAATGGCAAGCCTGTTCGCAATGATGGCCAGAAGGCACATGCACGAATACGGCACAACAAGGGAGAACATTGCAAGCGTTCCCGTGAAGAACCACAAGAACGGTGCAATGAACCCGAATGCACAGTACCAGAAGGGCATAACGATGGACACTGTCCTGAAGTCTCCAATGGTCGCAGACCCGCTAGGTGTCTTCGACTGTGCGCCGATTTCCGATGGTGCCGCGGCGGTAATACTTGCGCCGCTTGACATTGCAAAGAAGTACTCCGAGCAGCCTATCAAGATCGTAGCCTCGGCTGCGGCAACGGATACGCTTGCACTGCAGCACAGGGAGTCTCTCACGAGGATTGATTCCATAAAAGTCGCGTCAAGGAATGCATACAAAACTGCAGGCATCGGCCCTAAGGAAATTGATGTTGCAGAAGTCCACGACTCATACTCCATCGCTGAAATCATAAGCATCGAGGACCTTGGTTTCTTTGAAAAAGGGAAAGGGGGCCCGGCGACACTCGAGGGGATGACAGAGATAAACGGCGTTGTGTCTGTCAATACTTCCGGGGGGCTGAAGGCAAGAGGCGACCCGATGGGCGCAACAGGTGTTGCACAGGCTGTCGAGATCGCAAGACAGCTCAGGGGCAAGGGCGAGAAAAGGCAGGTGAACAACGCAGAGTATGGGCTTTCACTGAATATGGGCGGCACAGGCGGAACATCGGTTGTTCACATCTACAGGAGGCTTTGAAGATGTCCAATCCAAGGTACTGGAGGGAAAACCCTAGCAGGTACAATCTCATAGGCAGGAGATGCGAAAACTGCAAGGGTGTCTTCTTCCCGCCGCGGGAGATATGCCCGAAATGCAGGAGGAAGAGCCTGGGAAAGATGAAGGCTTACAAGCTCACTGGAAAGGGAAAGGTCTACTCATTCACAATCGTTCATGATCCCATGCCAGACTTCACGCTCATGAAACCATATATCATGGCAATGATAGAAATGGAGGAAGGTGTGAGGCTTACCGGGCAGATCGTGGACTGCGAGGCCGAGAAGATCTCGATAGGAATGGATGTAGAGTCAACATTTAGAAAGCTCGGCCAGGAAGGCGGCTCGGGCATAATACGTTACGGCTACAAGTTCAGGCCTGTCTGAAGAAGAATGCCGAACGCTGACTGCAGTTGCCATTCCGGCCCCTCGGACAGCTTGCTGCAGAACGCCGCCATTGGCAGCATTGCAAGAGATTTATACGGAACCGCCCGTTTATGAAACGATGACCGGATCCGACTTCTTCTCGAGAAATGCAGGTGCTTATGCCAAGAGTTCATCGCATGCGGGAGGCACAGACCTTGGACTCCTTGTGGAGCAACTTGCAGTAAAACAGAACGAGATGGCAATTGATGTGGCGACGGGCACCGGCTTCACCGCCATCGCAATCGCCGAATCTGCAAGGGCTGTTACCGGGGTGGACCCCAACTACAAAATGATCAGGGAGGCAGGCAAGCTGGCTGAGGCGAAGGGTGTGAAGAACCTGGAGCTGGTAATCGGCCAGGCGGAGCGCCTTCCAGTCTCTACCTCCTCATTCCATGTAGCGACCTGCAGGAGAGCCGCGCACCACTTCGTCAACAAGCCCGCCTTCCTTTCTGAAGTATACAGGATCCTGGCGCCCGGTGGCAGGTTCGGCCTGGTTGATATGGTTCCTCCCGATGGACATGCCGATGAATTCAACAGGCTGGAAATAGCCAGGGATAACAGCCATGTCTGGGCTGAGGAAGTTCCATCCTGGAGACTTCTTGCCGGGGAAGCAGGTTTCGAAATCGCTGCCTGCCGGACGGAGGCGGAGAGGATGACATTTGAGAAGTGGATTTATCCTGTCGCCCCTGACGGCGAAGATGCTGCAGCTTGCAGGAAAATGCTACGCGAAGCGGATGATTCCTTTGCTTCGGCCATCGGCCTTGACGGCGATCTGTCTTTTAGCAAAGGCAGGATGGTGCTGATTGCCAGAAGGCCCTTGCAATGAATAAAAAGAATAATAACCTGTTCATGGCTATCTCGAAACGGTGTATCTGTTTTGGGCTATAGACACCCCAGGGTCACAGTCGATGGAAATTCACTGGATATCGAAAAGCTTGTCTCGGTATCAAGGAATTTTGCAAATGTAACCATATCCAGGGCAGCGCTTGACAGAGTGGTTTCCGCCAGAAAGGCGCTCGAAAAAAAGGCAGAAGGCGGAGAGCCCATATATGGAGTGAACACGGGCTTCGGTGAACTTCAGAACGTCAAGGTCGCAACAAGCGAGTCGGGCAGACTTCAGGAAAACCTAGTGAGGAGCACCTCGGCAGGGGTCGGGCAGCCCCTATCCGCCGAAGAGACGAGGGCGCTCATGGTGCTGAGGCTCAATACGCTTGTGAAGGGCCATTCCGGTGTGAGGGCCGAGATTGTGAAGCTGCTCGCTGAGATGATCGACCTTGGCGTCCATCCGGTCATTCCTTCGAGGGGTTCTGTCGGGGCCAGTGGCGACCTTGCACCGCTTGCACATATGGCTCTTGTTCTCATGGGCGAGGGAGCTGCTGAGTTCAAGGGAAGGAAGCTCAGCGGGGCGGAGGCACTGGTGGAAGCAGGACTGAAGCCGATTTCACTCAGGGAAAAAGAGGGACTGGCATTAATCAACGGTACACAGTTCATGACTGCACTTGGCGCGCTCGCACTTAACGACATAAGGAATTTCTTCATGCAATCGATAGTTGTCTTTTCAATGTCGCTTGAGGCACTCGGCGGCAGGCTGTCCCCTTTCGACGGCAGGGTCTCCGCGCTGAGGGCTCATCCCGGGTCAGGAGTAGTTGCCTCGGAAATACTGAAGATGTGCAGGGGAAGCAGGAGGACAAACGGGGGTAACAGGGTACAGGATCCGTATACGCTGAGATGCGCACCACAGGTGATCGGGCCCCTGCATGATTTGATCGAATACTGCGAAAAAGTGATTGTGACCGAGATGAACTCGACGACAGACAACCCTGTTGTATTTCCTGAGAACGGGGACATAATATCCGCCGGAAATTTCCACGGGCAGCCGGTCGCCGTCGCGCTTGATGCACTCTGCATACCTCTTCAGGCAGTTGCAGCGTTCTCGGAGCGCAGAACAGCAAGGCTTACCGATTCGAAGCTCAGCGGGCTCAATGCGTTTCTCTCGATGAATCCGGGAGTGGAGTCGGGGTACATGGTGGCACAGTACACTGCGGCTGCCCTTGTATCTGAGGGGAAGGTCCTAAGCCACCCCTCTTCATCCGATTCAATACCCACTTCGGCAAACCAGGAGGATTATGTCAGCATGGGCGCATACTCGGCAATTAAGCTGAGGCAGATGGTCGACAACTCATTCATCGTTCTTGCCGTCGAGGCGCTTTGCGCATCGCAGGCGCTCGATCTGACGGGCGGTCCCTCCGCCCCACGCATAAGAAAGGCCCATGGCATAATCAGGCAG
>JAKAPY010000208.1 GCA_021811925.1 Thermoplasmata archaeon
TCCGATCTCAATCCCATTGAGGGATTGTGGTTGACCGCGACAATTACACCACGAGGAAGTTTCTGCACTATTGGCCCCCTTCCTTCGTTGACAACGGCAATGACACTTTCAGCATCGGAAGCGATTGCATTACCAACTGTGTGCAAAATCAAAGGCTTTCCGTCAAAATCCGAAAGCATCTTGTCTTCCCCGAATCGCTTCGAAGAACCGGCGGCCAGAACTATGACAGCAGTCCTGTGTCCCTCCATACTGCTGTTCATTGCGCTGCGCTCTTCTTCTGCAATGAAAGTGCATTGCTGAATGCGTCTATCAGCTGCTTTATGTATTTCTCGGATGCGCTCTGAACAAGCCTGCTTCCCACCGACGCAGCCAGCCCCCCAATCTGCACTTCGACATTCCAGTCCAGCTGGCATGTGCTGGGAGAAAGACTGCTTAAGTCACACACACCGTGAAAACTGGCGGAGCTGCCGGAGCCGGTCCCGTTGCCGAATATCTCGGCGTGAGAGGTGGGAATCTTCTCCGCGGTCCTGATCTTCAGGTTGAACTTCCCCTTGATGAATGAAAGACCGGCTTTCACGGTCAATCTGTAGCTGTCTTCATCGACAGGCTCGAAACTCTGCACATCAGGGATAACCGAAGCCATTCTCCTGGCATCGGTTATGAATTCATAGACTTCCTTGTCAGAAGCCTCCAGAGTGAATCTTCCATTGAACTTCATGCCATCACCACTGGGTAACCATAATGCCCGCAATCATATACTTTGTCGGAATTACCAGAATAGAGGGAAAGCAAACCAACAAATCATAAATAGACTATTTGGTTTCAAAGTAGTGTATATGAAATCAGTGGAATTCGCCAGAACCATCTCACGCCTCACTGAAGAAGGAAAGAAATTCGCAGTTGCAACTGTCGTAAGGATCGAGGGCTCATCCCTTGGTAAGCCCGGCTTCAAGGCAGTTGTCACCGATGACGAAAAGGTGGTTTTCGGCACTCTTGGCGGCGTCTGCCCCGAATCGGCCATTGTGGATACAGCATCAAAGGCCATCGCCAGAGGGGAGCCCAGGACGGTCAGGATATACCTTGAGGAAGCGGGCCAGGCCCTTGCCGGCATGGCAAAGAGCCAGAACGAAGATGAGATTCATGTTGAAACTTTCTGCGGAGGCATGATGGAAGTGTATGTGGAGCCTTTCCTGCCATCAGACAGGCTGATACTTGTCGGTCAGGGTGGCAAGGATGATGTGGAGGACGCGCTTGTCAACCTTGGCAAGATGCTTGACTTTGAGGTCGTAGTCCTTGACAGGACGCCAGTGCTGACAACGGAGCCTGATCTTGTTGTTAGGGACGTGAAGGAGGACCTTTCAAACTTCACATTCAAAGAAGGGGATTTCGCAGTCGTCCTGACCAAGGGAGCATATGACATACCCGCTCTGCAGGGATTATCAGACAAGAAGCTCAAGTATGTAGGCATGCTGGCAAGCAGAAACAGGCTGAAGGAGGATTTCAACATACTTCGTGACAAGGGTGTCGAGCAGTCTTTCCTCGACTCCATACATGCGCCGGTCGGCCTGAGCATCAATGCAATCACCCCGACTGAAATTGCATTGAGCATAATGGCCGAGATTATATCATTGAGGCACCCAAAAAAGGAAAAGACGGGTTCAAAGCAGTAGCTTTTCGGCACCGATTCACCGAGCCGCTTTTTGTTCCTACTTTCGCTTAAATACTTGTTATTTTTTACTGAAGCACATGACACCAGCTTCTTTTGATTACATGTCTCCGATATCTCTGGAGGAGGCTGTTCAGCTGCTGAAGAAACATGGCGATGATGCCAAGATTCTTGCCGGCGGCCAGAGCCTCATTCCGCTGATGAAACTCAGATTCACATCCTTTCCATACATAATAGACATCTCAAGGGTCAGTGGATTGAAATTCATCAGGGAGGAAAAGGGAAAGCTCTTGATAGGCGCGATGACCACAAATGCAGAGCTTGAGTTTTCGGAAACTGTCAGGGGACATCACAGGATTATACACGATGCCTGCTCACGCATCGCAGATCCGCTTGTAAGGAATATGGGCACTGTCGGAGGCAATCTTACGCACGGAGACCCTGGCAATGATCTTCCTGCAGTCATGATAGCCCTAAGGGCGAAATATACGCTCGTTTCCGCAGACGGGAAGAGGGAAGTTTCCGCTGCTGACTTCTACAAGGACACATTCGTCACCGAGCTGAAGCAGGGAGAGATCCTGACACAGCTGGAGGTTAGCGCTCCGGGGAAGTTGTTCGCCGGCGCGTATGAGAAGCACAAGAGAAGGACCGGGGATTTTTCCGTCGCCGGTGTCGGGGTTGCTTTTGAAAGGAAAACTGACGGCACGCTGAAGAATGTGGGCGTCGGGCTCACTTCGGTAGGACCAGTTCCAATACACGCTGCAGGAACGGAGAAGGCGCTTGAAGGAAAAGTCCCTGACACAGCCACCATAGAAAAGGCGGTCGATGCGGTCAAGTCAGAATCGAGGCCTGTCAGCGACTTTTACGGTACTGATGAATACAAGCGATTCGTGCTGGGCGAACTGCTCAAGAGGGCAATCTCGAGGGCAGTCCGGAGAACAAGTGGTGGTGATTGAGGATGGGAACAACCAGGGTGGAAATAGAAATAAACGGTGAAGCGAAGAGCGCTGAAGTGGAAAGCAGGATGCTCCTTGTTCATTTTCTCAGGGATGTCGCCGGCCTGACGGGCACACACATCGGGTGCGACTCCACAAATTGCGGCGCATGCACAGTGCTGCTTGACGGGAAAGCGGTGAAGTCATGCACCGTTTTGGCAGCGCAGGCCAGCGGGAAAAAGATTACAACAGTGGAGGGCCTTTCCGCCAGCGGTAAACTGCATCCGGTTCAGAAGGCATTTCTAGA
>JAKAPY010000027.1 GCA_021811925.1 Thermoplasmata archaeon
TTACTATATTGCGGTAATCATAGCCTTTTCACTGATAGTTGCATTCGCAAGCGTGAACTTCAAGGTTGCAGGAATGGTCTTCTCTCCGTCGGCTGAAAAGAGGTCCGAGGTCGGTGCATCGCAGAGGGCGGTTGCGATTTGTGCTGTTCTTCTGTCCGCGGCGGTAACTGTTGCCTTCTTTATTTCAGGAGGCTACCACCTTGGATGATTGCCTATCCGCAGTCTTCAAGATCGACGATGAATTGCTCTGCGTGAAGGGACACATCTCCACCGCAATGGAACCATGTAGCTCTGCGGAACTGGAGCGGTATGAGAACAGCCCCCTCCTCCTGGGCAGATACATGGACTCTCTGGAACGGTCGGAGAAATTCAACTTCAACCTTGGGCCGGTTTCGGGCGGACTGCTGGAAAGCATCAAGATGAATGTTTACACAGACGGCGAAAGGATAGTCGAGATCAGGCCGGATCCCACTTTCAAGGACAGAAAGATAAAGATGGGGGAGGCGCCGCTTGACAATGCCCTGCTGAAGGTGGAACGGATTAATGGAGCATTTGCAGCCGGCTTCGGAACCGCCTTTTGCCTTGCGGTTGAGGAGATTCAGGAGACACCCGCGAGCTTTGAAACACAACTTGTCAGAATATTGATTTCAGAAATTGAAAGGATATCCAATCACATTCATGTGATAGCGAAGCTTTCAGAAGGGGCATCCCAGAACGTAGCCACTTCACACCTTTTTGCCCTCGAAGAAAGGGTCAGGAGGATTGTGTCAGAATATTTCGGGCACAGATTCTTCTTTGGTGTCAACGGGATAGGCGGCCTGGAGCGGAATATCGACGTCAAGGGCCTTCAGGACAAAGTGGACGGCATAGTAGACGAGTTCAGCTCAATCTGGGATGCACTTACCTCCTCCAGATTGTTTCTGGACAGGCTTCAGACCACTTGCTTCTCCAGGAAGGAATGGATGGTTGGGCCAGCCGCGAGAGCCGCGAACTTCAGATATGACTCCAGGCTTTCAGGCTATCTCCCCTATGAAGATGTAGGCTTTGAGGTGGCGTCTGATGACACAGGCGACGTGCTTTCAAGGGCATTGGTAAGACAGAAGGAGATAGAGATTTCTCGCAACATGGTTGATGAGATATGCGGAAAAGTCAGGAGGGTGGAGAAATGCAGGAATATCGATCCCGACAAAAGAGGGTGGTCTGTCAAGAGGGTCGAGACTCCAAGCGGCGACATGATCCTTTTCCTGGGAATCTCAAACGGACACATAACTGATTTTGGCATCCGTTCAGCTTCGACTGCAAACATACTCGCCTTTGCCCAGAGCGCCATTTCAGGAATATTGACAGACTTCACATTTGCGTGGGAAAGCTTCGGATTCTGGATATCCGAAATGGGGGAATACATCTGAGGAATTGGGCCCTTCGCGGTTTAAGAAAGTGGAAGATGACTTCCCGCTTTCCTGGGGAAGTGCCAGAATCAATAGCCCCATGGTCAACAATCCCTGTGAGGGCGGCTGAGGGAACAGTTTCCTGCCCAACAAGTGCCATTTTGCATGACAGTGTGATCCCGGAACGGTGCATCTCCTGCGGCAGATGTGGAGACTCCTTTGCTCCGGGCATGGATATACACACTTCCATTGTCAAAAGGCCCGAGCGCACCTTCAAGGAATCATTTACAGTCTTCATGATAGACACCGGCTCCTGCGGCGCATGCAATCTTGAGGTGAAATCCCTCACCAACCCGATTTATGACATGCACAGGCTTGGCATCTTCTTCACAAGCACACCGAGGCATGCAGACGCCCTCCTGGTAGTGGGCGTACTGTCGGAGAAAATGAAGGATCCTCTCAGAAGAGCTTATGAGGCAATGCCGGACCCGAAACTCGTCATTGCCGTAGGTGCCTGTGCTTTGTCCGGCGGAATTCTGGGCAGCGGCATACGGGAGATGCTTGACGCAGACGTTCTGGTGCCCGGCTGCCCTCCCAGCCCTTTCACCATACTTGATGCCCTAATCAGGTCCAGAGATGGTCAGAAATGATAGAACTACTGCTGCTGGCATTCTCCATACCTCCCCTGGTCAGTGCAGTCTCGAAGAAATGCTCGTATGCTGCAGCCATTGCTGCCGCGGCTATTGCTGTGATACTCACCTCCTATGCCCTTCTGGCAGATTTGGCCCCTGAATACGTTTCACTTGGCGGCTCTCTATTCGGTCTTGACCCTCTTTCATCGTATTTCCTGTTAATTGCATCATTGTCCTGGCTCTTTACATCTGTCTACTCCATAGCATATGACAGATACGACAATGCGGTTACCGCAGCATACCATATGGCTATTCTCTCCATTGTTGCCCTCATACTCTCAAGGAGCTATCTCCCGTTCCTGATATCATGGGAGGGGATGTCGGTATCCGGCTACTTCCTGATAAGCTACAAGAAAGGAACCGACAAGGTTCCACCTTTCGTGTTTCTTGTTTTTGGTGAGATGAGCTCCCTTCTTGTCCTTCTCATGTTTACCTATTTCTACGCAACCTCCGGAGTTCAGAACTTCACTTCCGGATTATACAACCAGGCAATCCTGTTCATAGGACTCGTTGGCTTCCTGGTGAAGCTCGGCATAACGCCATTCCAAATGACGGAGTGGCTTCCAATCGCTCATGGGGGGGCACCTGTAAACGGGTCTGTCCTCTTCAGTGCCACCATGACAATGGCGGCCCTGTACTCGATAATAAGGATAGTCAGTTTTGCCCATGCTTCCTTTCTGATCGGCGGACTCTTGATGTCAATAGGCGCCTTTTCGCTCCTTTTTGCGGCAATATATGCTGCCTCTTCAGAGCATGTGAAAATGCTGCCTGCGTACAGCACCATAGAGAACAGCGGTGCAATGCTGATACTTGTCGGAACGGCCATTGTCAGTTTGAATTACGGAAACATGCCTCTTGCGACATTTGCCTTGGCTGGCACAATGGTATACGTCTTCGCACATACGATTGCCAAGACCGGTCTGTTCCTTTTTGCAGGATTTATTGAGACTACCGAAGGGACTCTCGACCTTAACGGGGTCTCTGGCACTTCCTCCCGTCTGTTCTCTGCAGGAGGGCTGTTGAATGCGCTGTCCCTTTCTGGGATGCTGCCGTTTGGCGGGGGGTTGGGAGAGTGGATGATGCTCGAGTCCCTCTTCATTATGGTCACATTTAACTCACTCTCTATCTCAGTGCTTTCAACATTTACAGGAGTTATGGCAGCTCTGGGTGCGGGAATCACACTCGTCGCCATGACCAAGTTCTTCGGCTTCGGCGGCAGAATCAGAAAAGACTCGGGAGGAGGGAGGCGGCTAATGTCCGGACCTATACTTGTGGCCGGAGCCCTTTCCCTTCTGATAGGGCTTGCCGGAATATTCATCATTGACGTTGCGGGAAGCATAACGGTTGGGCTGACTGGCCTTAAGACCGGGAGCATTATAACTGGTTTGCTTGTCGTTCCCGACGGCTTTCTGATATCTTCGCCCGGACCGAATGGAACATTCGGTGTCGTTTCCCCCGTCTTTGTTGCGGTGATTCTGACCCTTTTCTTTTCCATTACGTATCTTCTGCCTGGCCGCAGAAAGGCAAGGCGCGTCCCGGTGTGGGATCATGGTGTTGAAAAGACTCGCGAGCCTGCCTCATTCGCCTACGCTAATGCCCTCAGGTTGACTCTCAAGAGGGTCTATCCTGCAGGATCTCAGAGTCAGGAGCTTGAGCATTTCTCATCCTCCTATGATATATTTTGGGAGGGGTTGATAAGAGTGTCGCACTGGTTCGAGAGGGCATCCAGGCGCTTCGCCCTAGCTTTCATGAACAGCGATCTGCAAAGGTACATGCTCTATCTGCTTCTCGCCTTCTTCGGGGTGCTTGTTTATGTCATTGTTTAGCGAAGCAGGCTGGTCAGATTGATGCGGAACCGAATCACAAGGTCGCGTGGCTCTCTGCGCGGCATGCTGGAAGGGCTTATTCAGGAACCAGACGTTGTTGACCTGTGCTATGAGATTGCAACACTTCATGGAATACACTCGATCAGGGATATCAGGCGCCTTTCAGGACGCGAGTTTAACACCGCTGATTGCAGCATGCTGATTGATTTTGCGCTGCATGTGTGGAGGAACGAGAGGCTTCTGGAGAAGATCCCTTCGGAGGAGGCTGAACTGTCGAATCTGACAGGCAGGGTTGCTACCGCCTCGGAGGATCTTGAAAGGGACAAGGAGATTCTGGCCGGTTACCGTTCCGATCGCGAGTTCATAGAAAAGTATTTTGGTGATGAAAATGCCAGCCAGTAGGAAACAGTCTCCCCGAGCAGTTCAGTGCATACTCTGTGAATTATATCTGATAGACCATGGGAGCTTGGGGAAAGCGGTTCAGTGCAACAATCTCGACTCAGAGACCATGGTGGAAAAGGAAAAGTGGACTGCGCTGTCAGAGCGGCATGAGCACCTTGCAGCATCAATATGGGAGAGAAAAATCAGTCTGTTGCATCTTGCAAGCGCACGGGCAAGCATGAATTTCGAGATGTTTCAGCTCTTCAGGGAAATTGGCAACGAGATGATCAGGTTTCTTGCCGTGATTGCGTCGCGCGACATGAGGGCGAGGATGTCCAAGGAAGAACTCTCCCGAATCGATAGTATGGCCGAACGTTATGTGTTCCGCCGCTGAATGGACCGCCCGGTCATTCTGGCGCATCCTCTGCATCAGTCCTCAAGATGTTCTGCTGCGCCCGATCTTTTACCGTCTTCACCGAAGATCCTGTTGTAGAGATCCTCGCCGTAGCTCGTTGGAAGCGGGTGGCCCTCGACGATCTTGAATGTTCTGACCCCATCATTGTCTCTCTCTGCCCTCAGGAGCAGGACTCTTGGATCGCCTTTCCTGTAAAAAGAATCTGCAAGGTCAAAGAAATGGGTAACAAAGAAGACTCTGGCACCATATTCAAGGATTGGCATCACAATCTGCCTTGCAAGCTCTGATCCTTCTCTTTCGTTGGTGGAGGCAAAGGACTCATTGAACAGCAGCATTGCATCTTTTTTCAGGCAATCTACAATGTGGTTCATCCTCGCAAGCTCTTCATCAAGCTTGCCGCTCGCCATCGTGCTCTCCTCCTCTCGCTTAAAGTGAGTGTGGATGCCGCTGCATATCGGCGCACTATATTTTCCCGCAGGCACGAACATTCCACATTGCATCATCAGCTGTGCAATACCGATGCTCCGCAGGAATGTCGACTTCCCTCCCCTATTGGCACCTGTGACAAGGACAAGATCTTTTCCGTCGGCTTGGAGATCGTTGTCTATGACTTCTCCCTTCATTGCGAGGGCCAGGCACGCGTCATAAATGCCGCTGCCTGAGTGGAGGCCGCTCCCGGCCGGTGCAGGAACAGGGAAACAGACATTCTTGCCCTTCCTATGCAGCTCACTGTTGAGATTAATGCATCCGATATAGAAACCAAGCTCACGTTTCATGTCATTGAAAAATGAAAGAATGTGGTCGGCCGATACTGCTGTCGCATTTGCCGCCTGGTTGATGCTCCTGTCACGAAGCTCCGACATCTCCCTTGCACCATTCAAATCTCTGTCCGGAAGCGTGTATGTGTAACCGGCTCTGTTCTTTGCGACGATCCTGCGCAGTATGTTGTCTTTCCCTGCCCGCTGCCTGTGTAGTGCAAATCCGCTGGGGATGTTGCCTTCGCCGAGTGAGGCGCCTACGAGGACCCCTTTCCGGAATTTCAGCTCTTCGATGTGATTCTTGATCTCAGCCAGAAAGTCATCGTTCAGTTCCGTCCTGAGCATTGTGAAAAATGCACCGAGACCCTCGGATTTCAGCTTGTCTAGATACTCCCCCGCAATCTCCTTCAGCTTCAGGAGGCAGGAGTAGAAAAGCCTCAGCATTTCGACGGCCCTGTAAAGTACGCTGGAGGGGTTCTGGGTAAAGAATCCGAAAAACAGTCCTTTTTCCCCTTTGACTGCATCGACAGCGATATCATGCATTTTCCTTACAACAGCAGGATAATCGAGGCAGTCTCTGAGTACGTCCTGTCTGTAAAGGATATCTTCTGCGGTCGATAGCGGGGAGAGCAGTACTCTCATTGAAATGTCAGCCAGGAATTTGTCACCCTTACCCATCGCATCAAACAGCGGTTCGAGTCCAAGATCCTGTACCAGCATGCGTTTCTCTTCGCTTATTTTCTCATCCGGGTCAAAGTCCAGCGCCCTGTGCAGAAGATGTACCTTCAATTCAGCAGCCTTCTCCTCACTTGTTCGCGATCCAAAGCGTGTTTCCTTGCAAGCGTTATCGCGAAGGAACGTCCGTCGGCTTCACGCCTAAATATCCTGAATGTGCGAATCTCCGGATCTTCCTGCCTTACAGCTGCTACAAGGCTCACTGCCTTTTCGAGCCTTGACAGTTCTTCGAGGAATGTCACGCAGACGCATAATGCATCCAGTTCGGCTATCTTTCCGAGAACTTTTTTACCCAGCAGTATGCCGTCGCGAAGAGTCGTCGAGTTGAACATTTCATTGATTATGATTATGCTCCTGGAACCGGCACGTTCCAGTATATCGCGCATTCCGATGAGATCGTTCTCGAGATTGCTCCTCAGACTGCTGGCATCCTCCTCTTTCTCAAAGTGAGTGAAGATGTTGTCGAAAAGGAGCAGCTTAGCCTGGGCGCCCGGAACATGGAATCCCAGGCTGCAGATGTAATGAATCTGGCCGAATACACGGGAGAATGTAGTCTTCCCGCCCTGGTTCGGGCCGGTGACCACCATTATTCTCTCTGAGTCGTCCAGCCGGAAGTCGTTGCACACGAGTTCCTTCTTCTCCTTGATCAGTCTTTCCCCCAGCGCCATGTCAAAGCTCTGCGAGCTGAACACACTCTTGTCGTCGCTTGAAACCACTGGGAAACAGAAGTTCAGGCCTGCCACCCTGAACCGGACGATATACTGCAGGTACGATATGTAAAACTGTACCTCCCTGTCGAATCTCACGATTGTATCATCAAGAAAGGCAATGAACTCATTACAGTAGTCGTCAAGTTTTTCGAACACTTCAGGGAACAGTCTGGCCACCCTGTCAACAATCTCAGCCTGTACGTGCCCCACGCCGTAATAATCGTTGGAGACTGTGCTGTATTTCTTCGTGATCCCGTGGCTGAATTTCTCAAACGTCAGCAGAACATCTGCGCTATAATCGCCGTCGGTTTCATCCCTGCACACAGTCACGCTGCCCGATTTGAACTGCATACTGAAATGCACATCCGACAACTCTTTTCGCATTGCTTCGGTTCTGCTGCTGAGCTCAGCGAATCCATCTGACCTGAGATATGAATTCAGGTAATCCCTGAATAGTTTGAAGGCTTCTGAAGTCAACGACGCTGCGTTAAGCACACCCGCATACTTTGCAACCGAACGGCAGTAGATACCAACAGTATCCAGAAACGTGCCTTCTTTGTTGTATTTGTAGTAAAGACTGTCGTGTAATTTCAGGTTTGACCTGATTCTGCGCATAGCCCCTGAGAATAATACAGTCGATTCAACGATATCGCTTCGCTCCAATTCTCTCATTGCATCCTGCCTGTACCTGATTGTAGCAACGTTGTCACATGGTGTATGGAACAGAGGCCTGAGATCGTACTCTTTCCTGCCTGCAACGATTGCATCAACAATATAGTCGAGATGCAGATCTGCAAAGAATTGCGGTTGTTCCTGTCTTTCAACCACTGCAGACACAGCAGGTGGAAATAATATGCTGTTGAAGGACTCAACCATAAAATCCCTCCGGTGCGATAGGCATTGCATCATTTTCAACGGAGAGGCAATCATCGCCGAAATTCAACTGCCGCCTATATTTGCGAATCCTGTTTTCCATTTCTACACCCGGTGGCGTCAGGCTAAACGAAGAGTCGCTTTCAACCTGTCAGTGTGGAGAAGCATATCCAGTGCATCTGCTATGCTTGACACACAGATATCAGCGGCTGCCATTGCGCCGGCGGAAGCCCCCTCCCTTTCAATGATGCAAATTCCGAGCCTTGCAGTCTTCAGCATTCTTCTGTCATTTTGGCCGTTACCGATGCTGACTGTCCCATCCGCACCCAGCTCCTTAATGAGTAGATGTTTCTGGAAGTCTTGACGCGCACCACTGACTACATGCAGCTTGCAGTTGACATCTCTGAGTTCAATGCGGGCGCTGTCGTGAGTGTCTGAAGTCACCACATGAATCATGAGTTTCTTCGACAGTGCGTCTAATCTCGCGGCTACCCCGGGGATTAGCTTTCCGTCTACAGCCAGTGTCCCATTGAAATCTGTTGCCAGGTATTTCAAGCTCAGTCGCCCCATACCGAGAACATCGATCTTTAGCATCTGGAATTTCCTCCTTCTTCAAGGCGATGAAGTCTCTTTCAGCTCCACTATCAACTTTATGCAGTGGTCGCGCTGCGAACCCGGCATGCCCTGCGACTGCCTGCATGAATCAATGGAATGAGCTCTTCCATAGCAATTTACGGTAAAACGGCCTCCCTCATCAGATTGCCTTTTTGTGCAGGATGTGAGATCGGAAAGTGCCTGCAAATTGCGAGTGAATTCAGGCGGAATTACTTTAACTCCTGTTCCAGTGGAGTGCCACATACGCTCACCTGTTACCTTGTTTATAGAAGCTATCAGCCGAACGGGCGGTTAATGGTGAGCTTCATCACCCGGCGAATATCAGTTCAAATATAACGGAATCTTGGATTAATAGTTGACGGCCCAGGCTGGAAACTCCTTTCCTTCATCAAACGGCAGTGCCGTCTCATTTGTTTCCCGTTCTCATTCAGGCAAGAGCCCGCCGCTTTTTGCTGTGAGGGCGGGGGATGGCAACACAATTCGAGGAATTGATGCGTTTTATCATTGTCACTAAAGCACCCCGTTGACACAGGGGATTTTCCTTCTCCCGCTGCTTGTCCCTCCCTGCCACTGCGCGAGTCAAGGCAAATGCAATATCAAAAATCAGCAGCATCTCCACGAACCATAGTGGGCCCGTTCCGAGATTTGATATGTAAAACTGAAAGTTGAATGTCAACGGTGTCGAAATGCCCTCCTGCTGCAGGACGGCAGCGGAAGAATGTGCTGCTGCGATGAATACTGTGACAGGGTCAAGGATAAAGAAGAATGTCAGGAGAGGGATGCCAAGACGAATCATCCTGTCCTTGATGAAACGGTAAGTCCCCTTTCGGGCAAAGGAGTAGGGCGTGAAATATCCGGAGAGAAGAAAGAACATTCCCATGAACCATGCCTGGTTGAAATTAGTAAACAGGGAGAGGACACCCGCGGCTCCTCCATCAACGCTTCAAGCTTGGACTTCATTGTTTCAGACTCTCCAAGTAGCTCTACCATATCTTGTGCGTCCTCACCCAGATCCTGGGCGCGCAATTTCAGCTTCTCTGCCTTCTTGCTCTTCTTTGAGAGTGCATCCTTCATCCTGGCAATTGTCTCCTCCAGGTTCTTGACCTTCATCTGGTACTCTCTCTGAACTGTGGACATCAGCGATTGATACTGCCCTCCCACTCTCTGAGCCACGCCTGCAATGTGGTTTGCCTGCATAACCTGCTCCATTCCCTTCAGCTCTTCCGGTTCAGACAGTCCCGGCGGAGCGATGCAACACATGCAAGCCTTACAAGTTCCATATGGCCATCTGGGGCCAAAATTCGAACAATGGAGTCCGACCAGTAGAACTGTATGGTGGTACGTGGCCACTTATGGCGGGAGACAGCGACTTCGTTACGAATTTGGGTGCGAGATTGATCTTGTGAAGAACCGTGTTTGTCCTTGCATTAAACAAACTGGGTATCTACAATCTCGCAACTTTATTCTACAGTCTGCAGAAGGCATCGGCGGTTTTTCCTTGATTTTCCTCTGGTTCAACAGTCGATATAGTCCTCGGAGCGTTGATGGATGTTTGCGGTAGCATGTTCTTACGAAGAATGCTGTTAGCAGCTGGTGCAATAGTCATACGAGCGACTATTGTGATTGAGGTGCTGAGAAGATGATTGCCGATTACAACAATGTCTCAACTGGGCACTCCCCTCAAGCAAGTCTTTCTGTGGCGCGATGCCTTGTAAACGAACTAAGATGCTTACTGGCAATGGGGTACACAGTAAATCTCAGAACTGCACACGCTCTAGTCAGCAATGCTTACGAAACCTGACTGCCCGTTGTAGTGCACATGCCAATTGCGCATTATCTGTCTACCAATGAGAACCTTGAATGGCTGAGAGGTAAGGACAACCTCTGTTGCCGGGACCACTGGATACGATCTCAGGTTGCTCCCTGGAAATGTAAGGGAAACCAAGTAAGTGTTTGCCTGGCGAGTACCTCCTGCCGTATGATTTGTTACTACACCCTGTCTCTTCAGGCTCAATGTACTTACGATTGAAGTATCGAGCGCCAAACCTGATGCGCCCGTATCTACCAGCGCAATGCATGATTGAATGGGCGGCGCCGATTGTCCCTGGGCTTGGAGAGCTTCTACTGTTAGATTGTCGGCGCCAACACCAACATTCAGGGTGACTCCCGTCTGGGAAAGAAGATTCCCACCCTCACCGAGCGCCAAGTTGATCCTTGTTTGGCCAGGATTCTGCGGATCCGCTTGGGCTTGAACAGCAAACCGGGCTATTGTTATCAGTCCCAGCTCAGCTCACCGCCGAGGCCATGTAGTTCACCGGCGCGTCAAGTCCAATCGACTCGATCACTACATCAGTAACCCCAAAGCGCTTAAGGGCATCTCGATGGGCGTCTTCTATATTGGAAAAAATGCCAACTACCCGCCTATCCTTGATAAGTACGAACTTGCCCTTATGCTCCTTTGCCAGCTCGGCGTTTATAGACATAAAGTAAGCAACGTCATCCTCGAATGTCATCATTTCACCGTACTTACTATAACGCAACAGTGTTTAAACTTGACTATCTCAATATCAGCTCACTCCACGAAAAGCCGCAGCTCTAAAGAGTATAAACAGATTATTTGGCAGCTTTCTTAGAGCTTTCCGACAACAAATGACCTCTGGATTTCAGGCGTAATTGCAAGGTAGTATCTCATTGTGGTCAACACGCTCGAGTGGCCGAGCCTGACTGAGATTATCGGTATCGGCACGTTGTTCTCGAACAGGTGTATTGCCAGACCATGCCTGAACATGTGTGGATGCACGTCGAAACCTGTCAGCCAGCCATATTGCCTCACAATCTTCGACCCCTGAACCTTTGAGAGATCGCTGAGCTTGGCTCTTGGACTGTAATTTCTGAGGTAGTTGCTCACCTCGAGGAGAAGACCGTCCTCGAGCGGAAATATCACCACGATAAATGTAATATTACCGCTGATTGTTTTATTAAGAGATACTTTACCACTGTATCACATGCCTTATAAGGGAATTCCTACCCACGAATGGTTGGGCAGCACCAGTGCCTGAGACTTGCAGGCTTACTTGCCTTTGCTTCTGCCTTTGTGATATGCGGGATTGTTTGGATTCATCTGACTGGATCTGTTGTCTGTCGCATCTTTTGAATCTGGACTCGTTGGATCGAATACATCAGATCTCTGGTCGTTAGGGCTCCTTGTGGCGCTTTTATTCTCCTTCGCATTCTCGCTTTCCGACATGTAGACTAAATCAAGTCTGCCAGGCGTAAATGCCTTTCAGGAAGATATCAATATTGAAAACTCAAACAGCCAGAGGTTAACCAGCATGGCACTCAAGATACGGGCCAGCAACAGCAGACGGCAAGACCACAATTCGGGCAGGTTTCAGCCGATGAGCTGTTCCAGCACTCCTCAGGGAAACAGCCACAGTCGGCACAGCTTATCCGGAAGTGCGACATGATGAGGGATATCTACAATCACTTGTTTATTTCTTCCCAAACTAGAAGGGCTGCGTAGGCATCGCTGTCCGCTCTGTGCCGCGGTCCTTTTACAAGTCTATCCAACCCCAATCTTGTCAGTGCCTTCTCCAGTGCCAGGCGGTCATAGGTGTAGCCAAGATACCTTGACGCCATGATCATGACATCGGCGCCCCAATTTAACTTCAGCCTCCAAGGACTTGCCTCCAAGAAAGGCTGATCAAATGCCATGTGGTAGGCATGGAAGATTGCTCGCGAGTCAACTGTTTCCTTCAGGAACTGACGGACCTCAGTTGCCACTTTTCTAGCCGGCGGAGCTGACTGGATATCCTCAATTTTCACATTCCTCTTCCAAAATGCTTCCGTAGCCCTGTTGTCTGCAAGAATTTTCTTTCCAGGATTACAGAACCAGGATTGTCTCTTTACTCTCCTACCCGAGTCCCTCCACGCAAATGCTATCTGCACAATCCCGTCTGCCCTGGGAGGTCTGTCTCTATGCCCGAGACCGGTCGTTTCGGTATCCACAAACATATGAAGCGCCTCGTCTACCATTCCTGTTAGCCCCATCACACAGTTCAACGCAAGTATTTGAGAATATCAAACGGAGATCGCCGGAAATAGCCCACCGCCATTGGTGAGTGTTGGGAAATCACACAATTCTGCATGAAATGTTGGCGGAAGCCCTCCAACGGAGGGCTGAGCTCAGGTACATGATAAGTGGTACCTGTTTCGATATCAAGTGCCTCAGCGTCCAACATAACGTTGACCAGCATAAAGCACACAGTAGCAGGAACTTCGGTACAGATTAACATAGTAAGGTGCCAACACCTGGCGGGAAACTGATGAATCTATCCGCAGCCAGTTCAAGCGTAGGAGTGAACTTCGGTATGCTTAGCTGCAACAGCGCTACCTATCTCGAAGTCGGCAATTTCTTCTATATCAGCTGGGCCCCGTCGGCGCTCACAGGTGCGACTGTGACACTCTATAGTGGCAGCAGGCAGTTTCTGATAATGGACGACTTCATATCCGGGAAGGGAAGAAAGAGAGATGGGTCCAGACGTTGACACTGCACTTGCAGCTGCTCAGTATTGCGCAAAATGTGATAGTGAAATTATGGGTGACATCCTCATGAGTAACTATGCGTCTGAGGTTATGTTTAATGTGGATCACTTTGATGGCTATGAACCAATTGTGCTCCACGACATCGAGAAGCTATTTCTCGACTTCGCGAAGGAAGAGTACCAAGAACAGACGGGGCGGAACGCACCAGAGCCATGACGAAACCATGATTCCTCCCCTGAATGAGAGGACAGCTAGATGATATCGGTCGAGGAGAGTTTATTCACAGAAGATGGAGTTTAATCACAAAAATGGGAGTTTTGTCACAGACAGGTGGTTTTGTCACAAAGCCTCGATATCGAAAATATTTAAATAGTTGTATGCATTGAATTTACCAATGGCAAATCTATTAAATCATAATGAAGTGGCCATAGGGAAGGTGTTTGAAAACCTCTCATTAAAAAAAAAGCACTACATCGTATTCTTTATTTTGATGGTTACAGTAGTAGTGGACTCTATGGAAGCTACCTACGTATCATTACTACTCCCTGCCTTTGAAAAATACTTTTCCGTGAGTCATCTTTCGGCTGCAACAATTTTGTCAGTTCCATTTCTTGCGGCAATAATCGGTGCGGTTTTTTGGGGTAACGTCTCGGATCATTTCGGACGTAAAAAAACCTTAGTGGCGGCCTATTTATCATATGGATTTTTGAATTTCATGGCGGTATTCTCAACAAGCATCTCTGAATTGCTTAT
>JAKAPY010000209.1 GCA_021811925.1 Thermoplasmata archaeon
AGATAAAGAAGGAACAATTGCAGGAGCTCGACGGGTATGTTGACAGGAACGCATTGTGCAAGTACGCAGACATTTTCCGCGACCTTCGCTCGAACAACATATCCCTGATTCTCAACCTTTATCACTGGAGCCTGCCCCTGTGGCTGCACGATCCGCTCAAGACAAGGGATCTCGGTCCCGAGGCGACTCCATCAGGCTGGCTTTCGAAGGAAATTGCAGGGCAGTTTGCGCTCTATTGCGCATATGCAGCCAGCAAATTCGACGAATTCGTCCTGGCATATTCAACGATGAATGAGCCGAACGTGCTTTATCCGAAGTTCCCGCCGGGGTTCTTCGGAGGTGATATTTCGAAAAGGGTCGAGTCAAACTTCATACAGGCGCATGCCAGAGCATATGACGCCATCAAGTCAGTTTCTGAAAAGCCAGTGGGCATAATATCGGGAGCGCTTTCCTATATGCCTGAGAAGCCGGAGGATGAAGCGGCGGCACAGCATGCACGTGAAGAGCGGAGATGGCCATTCTTCGATGCCCTTACCTCCGGCAGGAAGGACAATGCGGTCAGAAGTGATCTTAAGGGAAGGCTTGACTGGATTGGGCTGAACTATTACACCAGGTACGTTGTTCACCGGACGGGCACAGGCTTTTCGGAGTCGGATGGCTACGGCAGGAGATGCGCAAGGAACTCAAAGAGCAGGGCCGGTCTGCCCACTTCTGACTTCGGGTGGGAGATATATCCAGAGGGGCTGTCAGAGGTGCTGGAATCATTCTGGACGAGATACGCCCTGCCGCTCTGGGTATCAGAAAATGGTGTCGCGGACGAGCAGGATCATCTCAGGTCTTACTTCATCACTTCCCATCTTGCACAGGTCTTGAAGTCTCTTGAGAAGGGGGTGGATGTGAAGGGATACCTTCACTGGACGCTTGTAGACAATTATGAATGGGCTGACGGCTTCTCCATGAAGTTTGGCCTTTCATCATTCGACAGCAGGACATGCCGGCTTCAGCGAAGACAAAGCAGCCTGGCACTGAGAGAGATTGCTCTGGCACGGCGGATTACAGGCAGGACTGAGAGTTTCCTCAATGCACCCGAAAAGCAAGCCGATGAGTGACTAAGGGCGCCCGACTGTCCGGATATTGACACTGGCGCAGGCTGGATTTACGCCGTTTACACTGCGCTTTCAATTCAAACAGATGCTGCGGAATAAATATCCTTCACAGCCGTGAGGTCCCTGAGGGCAAGCGAAGGATCCATGGGAACCGGTGTGTCTTCCCGTACACTTTTCAGGAAGCCTGAAATCTCTGTGTCAAATGCATCCGCGATATCAATGTCCACTGGCTTGCCATTCAATACCGGCAGGCCAAACGCGTACCGCTTGCCTTTCATGAATTTGAAATCCGCATTTGGCTTTGTATTGACATCCTCCACGATTGTTCCCTCAGTTCCAACGACCTCAAAACCGGGTACCAGAGGAGCATGTGGATAACTCCAGCTGTAGTAGAGGAAACCGATTGCGCCGCTTCTGAAGCTGAAGATGGACATTGTGGTGTCAGGCTCTTCTATCGGAGAAATGCCCTTTGACGAAACTGCCTTCACGCCGGAATATTCGCCGCCAAAGTTAAGAAAAGTGTCAATGAAGTGAACTCCACCATCGACAAGGGCGCCCCCTCCCATGGTTTCCTTCCTGACCCTCCAGCCCGTCCCGCCGAATAGCCTCTGGTTCCTCACCAAGACAGACAGAACACTGCCTATCTTTCCCGAGCGGATGGCTTCAACGACCCAGTTTGCCGACGTGTCGAAGTAGTACTGCTCCGCCACCATGAATTTCACTTTCTCATGCTTCCCTGCGTTGATCATCTGCACTGCATCTGTTATCTCTGTGGCAATTGGCTTCTCAATCAGGACATGCTTCTTCCTTCGCATGCACTCCACAGCAATTTCCCTGTGCATGTTGTGGGGAAGGACGATGTCCACCACATCCGCGTCGGAGTTCAGGGCAGCTGGCAAGTCGTCATAGATGTGTGAGATGCTGTAATTTCCGGCGATCTCCTTTAGCGCATCAGCATTTCGAGCAAATACCTCAATGTCAACATCCATTCTGTTCAGCGAATCCAAATGGAGCCTGCCAAACCCGTTTGCTCCTATCAGTAGGACTTTCATGTGGTGGTGCAGAATATCCGCGGATAAAGATTTGAGCCCTAGCTCCCGCTGATTTAAAGGCCCGGAACAGTAAGATGTTGAATTAGAAAATGCAAACAAGCTCTATGACACTTCTTTCATCGTAGACCTTGTCAATTCAGATAAAGGAGCAATGGAACTTGCCAACAAGGCTGATGATGAGGAATCTGTGGCAGCCATCTCCGCCATTTCTGTACATGAATACCTGTTTGGAATCCATTGCAGATTTCACAGCAGCGCCAACTTCAATGAGAAGCTAAAAGCTGCAATTCAAGATTATATATTTAATGTTTATACATAACAGAACTGTTACTGATAAGTGCAAATATAAAGCACAAAATTGTCGGTCCTGACTGGTATCTTCATGGAAAACAACAGACTACTGCTCATGTCTCCATTAAACGTATAGATAGCCACTTTCGGGAAGCCTGGAACTGAAGTCGGGGCGCTCAGGGGTTCTTTGCACCTGACGAACGTTTTGGCCGGTTTTTCTGCACAAGAGATGCCCTGGACCTGAGTGTTTCCCTTACCATCTTCGAGGGTGCTTCGAGCAGCCAGAAGATATTGCCATCGGGATCGGCAAATTTGCCCATTTTACCCCATTCCTCCGCCCTGACAGGCTCAGGGAATTCAACCTTCCTCTTTATCATCCTGGCAGAAAGTCTGTCAATATCATCAGTCACAAAAG
>JAKAPY010000028.1 GCA_021811925.1 Thermoplasmata archaeon
AAATGAGAATATGATATCGCGGAAGTTCCACCCCCAAACTCAAGGTTTATGCTTAAGATGTCCACTGGATTCGAATACAATGTCATTGTATCACTTTACTCAATACACCTATTTATTTTTATTTGACACCATACATAAAACTATATAAAGTTTCATCAGCTCTCCATTGGTTCTGCTCCTACGACTATTACGCGAAACAACAATCGGTTGATCTCTGTTGATAATCATTGACCCATCACAGATGTCGCATCATTCTATCAACCATATGACGATAAACATAATAATCGCTCCGCTTATGCAGCGCCTAGGGTTTAATGAAGCAGTAGTTGACATTTTCAGGAAGCGCAGTCTAGAGCGATTGCTTTCAAAAAGGTCTCAGCATCGACTCTGATGCAAATCAGCTGCTCAAGTAGCATTGTGAGCCAATTTGTCCTTCGACCAATGCTCAACGTCGAAGAAAGAAATGTCATTATAATTACTCACAACGACCCGGAGTGATTGTGTATAAAGAGTTCACTTCCGTCTAATTTCTGTTCTAGCTGCTGCAGAAATGACGAAACTGTCAGAGTTGGGCATCGTTATATCGCTACATTCCCTTTGGGATTTAGTTGATAATTGGCAGCGATCCTATTTGTGCCAAATTGGCAACAATTTGGCCATTTTCGAGAGAAATCCAGTCACATCGGCACCCACCCAACGCCAGGCAATGGCATCCTTCCTAGCCACCATTTCTATCACAGAATCGACAGCCGTTAGATTAGCCTTTACATTTGGCTCAATTTCAGTTTACCAGAGTGGGGCGATATACAGCAATCGGTCCATGAATTCGGCGAGGTGAAAGGTATGTTCATAATGCCTCGATTAATGATATGCCACTTGTCTGTCATTTGAGTAACACTTTACTGACTAGGTAAAGCATGTCGAATGCATGCGTTTCCCATGAGGCATGGTCATGGCAACTCTCGCCTTCTCAGAGAGCATTTCGCTTAGCTGCATAAACTGATAGGAGAGAGGGGAGCATAGGGGGATATGCCATTGGTATTTAATCTTACAGGCAACACATATATCAACTATAAGTACATACTACATGTAGGTGCCATTTCATGGGAACAAAGACGATCGCTCTTGATGAGAAGAGTTACAATTCCCTGAGTTCTTTGAAGAAGAGAGATGAAAGCTTCAGTGATCTAGTAAAAAGACTCACTAAGCCGAATAAACCGCTTGCCAGTTTCGCTGGTGCATGGAAAGATATGCCCTCAAAAATGAAGGCAGATATCAAGAGTCTGGTCGAGGAGAGTAGGAACAGAGACAGACAGAGGCTGGAGCAACTTGTGAAGAAGGTGACAAAGTGAGGTGCCTCGATACAAGCTTCCTGATAGACCTATTCCAGGGAGATGAGATGGCACGTGCTCTTTCAACTGAACTGGATTCGAACAGTGAACCGATTTCAACTCCAGCGCCTGCACTTGCTGAGTTCATGCTCGGGGCAAACCTCGCGGGAGGCAAATATCTTGCCAAAGCAATAGAGTTCTCATCCACAATCGATATTGTTCCCATAAACAAGGAAACAGCTATGTTGGCAGCTCGCATTGGTGCAGAACTTATGCAGAAAGGGCAGAGAACGGGAATTATGGATGCCCTGATTGCAGCAGCGTCCATTCAAAGCGACGCCATATTAGTGACCAGAGACAAGGCATTCTCCAACGTTGTGGGTCTTGCCATACAATACTACTGATTTATACGGCCGACTGAAGGGCAATATCGCTGATGAAACACACTGATATCGCCTGACGGAAGCTGCCCTAAAACCGATTCTATCACCATATTTAATTCTGGCAGCATACCAACTGCGATCGGCCACATCTATCGATGCCCGCGTTAATCACGTAATGTCAAAAGGTAAATTTCTACCTCAAATGAGTTGGAACTTTGTTGCTCAATCAAAGCGGGGATCTATAAAAAGCAACAATTATGCAACTCCATAACGGTGGCTGTCCCTGAAATAGTGATTTATACATCTATACATTTAAGCATGTACATGCCTAAACGAACAACAGTGCTTCTGGACAAGAAAATATACAAAGAGCTTGTAGACGAGAGCATTACAAAGTATGGAGATGCCAAGCATATTTCAAAGGTGATAAATGACAGGCTATCCTCACACCAAAGCTCAGTGATGAAAATCGTGAAACTGGCGAATAGCAAGAAATTCGGGAAGGTTAGCCAAAGTGATTTCGAAGAGTTCAGATCTAAGCTGTCAGAGAGGTTGGAAAGTTGATCATTGATACAACATACCTGCTTCCTCTCGTCGGAATAGAGGTGAAGAACAATCTCCTGGCCCATTTAAATGATAGTGATTTAAGACTGCAACCAGAAGACCTGAACATAAGCCTGATTTCTGTCTTCGAAGTGCAGGCTAAGTGCGCGAGACTGAAGATTCCTGAGAAGGTGGTGGCGATCGGTCTCGATGCCATTTTGAATGGATTCACGATTGAGCCGTTTTACGAAAGGAGAGTCGTCAGAATTGCCCAGAAACTCAGGGAGAAGTTCAACGACTACATAGATTGCGTTATTGTTGCAACGGCTGCGGCAAGGATTGAGCCACTGTTGACTGAGGATAGCCGAATTCTGAACGAAGCCAACTGGATCACTCATGCGTACGGTGTTGAAGTGAAAAACTATGAGCATCTCAGGGACAAGGACAATGCATGACAATTCGGCCCTTTTCTTGAAGCGGCGAAGTCAGAAGTCAAACTTGAGGCGCCCTCAAAGGAGCACAAGCGCTCCAAGGATGAATTCGCGAAGCTCCTGCTGTACTCTGTCAATGAATAGATAGTGGAACAACGGGCGTCCTCACAGCAGGTGCAGGTATTTGCTGCAATTGCATATCGCGACTGACGGCGCTTCTATCTGCATTCATACGAAACCTGGACAAGACCAGTTCTTATGAGTCCGACATGGACCTTTGTCTTCTTGCGCCGCTTGCACTCTTCCGGCGCCCGGAAAGTATTGTATATCATCACCATCAGTCCGAATTGAAATGGTCTCTGATGCTCATGAGTGCACTCGGGCCGAAGCCGTAACACTCTATAGGGCAGCCGCTGCCCAACTTATATTGCTCATCGGTAAACTTGTTCTGGGTTTTTGGCCTGCTTTATTTGTTGTTTCCCTCCGTACTACCAGACCACTGGAATGGGCATCGATATTTTGAATCGCTCCTGTGAAAACCAACCGAGTCCCGTGATGTATTCTTCATGTCATCAAAGATGCAATAACAAGTGGATCAAATGCCCTTCCTTGCAGCGCCGGCAACAATCATCACAAATCCGATGAAACCGAAGGCGACAGATATCCAACTCGACAGCTGATGTGGTCCTATCTGGGAATTTACAGTGGGGAAGATATGGTAGAAAGCGAACAGGGGCGATGCAATTACCAGCAGCAGGACGCCACCCCCGATCATTGCATTGCTCTTCTGCACTTCCTTCAAATCAGGCTCACCCCTATCACCAGGTAGGAAAATGCATAGAGCACCAGAGGTAATGCGATTGTCATTTTGGACATGTGCATTTCGGATTTTCTTGTCCAAGCATAAGACAACAGAAAGAGCACAAGGGAGCTTGTCGTGAGAACGGTTCCAATGATTGCCAGTCCAGTCAGGAAATTGTAAAAGTTGCCGAATATTGGTGAAGTCATGGTGTGCGTTTGCTCATGGTAATATGAAACAACTGGCTCTATAACTACTCCGAACAGTATGACAACAACTGCTCCAAACAAGTAGACAATCATTGAGGCGTAGTATGTCATCAGTGCCTTATTCTTCATTTACACCACCAAGATAAAATCTCATTACGGCAAGCAGAATAAGTGCAGTGAGTATCATTTCGATACCAAGCAGCATCGCCCACACAGACTGGTACCTGATAGGGTTTGTGAGTGATAGGTACCACATGGAAAACGCAATGACGAATTGAACAGCCACTATCGGATACACTGCCTTTGCTTTCAAGCTTGCACCTTCATTACATTCAAATCCTTCCTGGCATGCTTCATTGCGTAGACTGGCACTATTGAGCAAAATGTTAGCGCGTATAGTGTGAAGAGGGTTAGCGGTCTTGTTTGTGAAAGGCCCGGCTGCGCATATCCCCAAAGGCCGACAACCGCCCATGAAAGTATGATGAAAATGCCCATGAAGGTGATCATTGGTCTTTCCAGGGGCTCGGTCCCCTTGTATTTGTCTATGAATGGAACGAGGAGCAGGTAGACCAGGAACGCCAATATCAGAGGGACTCCTCCTGTGCTGAGTCCCAGCCCTGCGACATCCATCAGCTTGTACACTGGCATTTCATACCAGTCCGGGAACGGTGTTGTTCCGTAAACAAGCTGTCCGTAGTCAGGCGGCAACCCCTGAGGAAAGAGTGCCGAGACAAAAACGACTGTTCCAATGAAGATGAGCGCTATGAATGCAGTATACAGTATGTTCACCGGGAACCAGGGTACTTTCTCGTCATCTTCCGTTTTAGCACTTGGGTCGTATGGACCGGACCTTTCGTAAAGAAAGAAGTGTATCCCCACAAGAAATAGCAAAATGACACTGAGTATTGCAGCGTGCAAAACAAGAAGATGGTTCCATGTTTCTACCGAAGTGCCATTTCCGATAAGCGCCGCATCGAGCCAGCCAGCCAGACCAGGCGCGAGCCTGCCTATCACGCTCCTCTGCAGAATCACCTCTGACACATGTATTCCGAGCACACTCTGCACCGAATAGGTCAGCATGTAGCCAATTGCCGCTATCGTGTTGACGAGCAGGAAGATGATTACTCCAATTATCCACTGCAGCCACCTCCATTTGCCCCTGTATGCGCCCGTGAAGTATTGCCTGAACATGTGAAAGTATACCATGGCCACCATGGCATATGCCATGAAGAGGTGGGAGGTCAGCAATACCTGGCCAAATGGGACACTTACAATCAGCGCTGTCGTTGAGTTGTATGCGTTTCCAGACTGGTAGTAGTATGCGAGGAGGATTCCGGTAACAATCTGGTAGATCAGGGCTGCAGCAAGGAAGGCACCTGTCCAGTAATCGATCCGCAACTCCTTCCGGCGGACAGGAAGCAACGAGATTGTGTATGCTCCCTTCTCTATCTTGTCCTGTTTTGCAAGGGACATGGGGTTGTATTCGTTCTCTTCATTCATTCGACCATCAACTGGTCATTACTTCTGTGGCCACGGTCCGTTGGAACTGCTGACCACTATTGTCTTGTAAAGCGTACCGGTATACTGCGAGGATATTGCAAGAGTTGGCCCGTCGTATTTGGGCAGAGGGGTACCGCCGGAGAGATTCTCATCCTTTACCAGAGTGCCATACTCCTCACCGCCTGGCTCCCACAGGTGTGTCCTGATTACTGCATTTGCGGGGTTTAGCCCTGTCGCGTAGACAACGCCATCCGAGTCCACCTGCAGCATGACCTGCGGAAGGGAGTGCTTGGCGGGGCTCGGTGCTGGTCCAGAGTTGTAGAGGTTGTGCGGTCCCCTGGTTGGATCATACTGGCTTCCATGGCACTTGCAAAACAGAAGACCGTAGGCTGGCCAGTTGATTGCATTGTAACCAATGAGCTCGGCTTCGAACGGAATGCTTTGGTGAGGGTGGTAATCAAGCAGGGGCACCACGCACCCAAGGTGCTGGCAAATCCCGCTGAATGCAGTCAGATATTCGCCGTTCGGAAGCGCCACAGCATCCGGTATGGGTTCGGTCAGTCCACCAAATTTGACCACTATGTTGGGCTCATCCTGCAGCGGATAATTGAATGTCATGATGGGATAGCTGGAACTTGATGTAGTCGCGGCCGGAATCGCATCCGCCTTGATTGGATTTCGGTTACTGTCTACCAAGACCGCGACAGGGTAATTTCCAATCACCGGCGTTTTACCTGCGGTCGGATTTATGTAGCTTTCAAAGGAGAGCCCGCCAAGCAATAGCGCTGCAGATGAGGCTGTCAGAGCCTTTATAAATGTTCTTCTTTCCACGTCTGTTTTTTCGTTGTTTGCCTTATCATCAGAAGATTTTTTCACGTTTCCCAACCCAGTCCAGATGGCCCATGTTCTGTCATGTCAAATTTCATTTAGACGAGTCAACTCGGTGTTGTGGCTCAATCAATAAACGAATTTTATATTAGTTTTTGCCTAGTCTGAAAATCTCGGTAACTGGTAAGTTTGTTGAAAAAACAGGTTGTTGGCCAAATATCATTGGGCACCGCCATTATGGACAGCGGGGCGCAATCCTGGTGATGACCCGATGAGCCTCGCGCCATCTGCCCCGAGGATTATCTGCAATTTCTGTTCCGCAGACCATTTCCTGTGGGTTGTCATTCAACCACCCAGCTGTCTGTTGTCGTGATGAGCTGCCTGTTTCGCTCATTCACTTCTTCCACCACTGCACTGCTTCTACCAGAGTGCACAAATCATTGTTTTACAAAAGTAATGGGTCACGGACAAAATTCACTACTTTTCCATAAAATTATCGATCAGAGAATCAATCTGCGTCGAGTAACGACTTCCCATTCTATCCGCAAAGTTTCTCAGGACTTTTCGGTTGGATTCCTTAATCAACGTTTGGCGAGTTGACGGATCGATATCCGCCTGAAAGTACATGAAGTCCAGCAGTATCTTCTCTGGCAACGACACCGGCACGAATAATCCGGAGAAACTCAGGTACTCGAACCCAAAGTATGCGTGAGAATCAATCCTGTGAACTATCACCTTTGATTTCATCACCTCTCTCAATCCTGCATTTGCCTTGGAGGTGGTCATGATTACTGGATTTGCTTGCTGAGTCCATATCTTACGAAGGGTGAGAGCGTACTCCATCCCATAATAGAAAGGCCTGAAGGCAAAACCAATTACGTTCTCGTTCCTGGAGAATGTGTAGAATCCCTTCTTAATCCGTATCAACCGCTCACTCTTTACCAAATTATGAAGGAGCAGCCTGGAGTACTCCTCACTTGAACCTAGGCTCGCAAGATACCTGCTGGCGTCTCCGGCAGTGAATAGTGGAAGCCGTCCGAAGTATTCAGCAAATGAACGCTCATACTTCGCTTAACCACCTCTTGATGTAGTCCAGCATGTCGATATACCGAAAATCGCTCTTTCCGGTGTATATCAGCGACTTGAGCACATCCTCGTCCACAGGTGGTTTAGATGTCGCCAAGAAGGAAGAGAGTGATGAAGCAACAACATGATCGCTTTTGTCCAGAAACCTGGTCAGTATGAAGATATCATAAACATCTCGAATAAATCTCCTTCCTTCGTATGCTTCTATCTTCCTGATTAGCAATTCAACCGGCGTGAACACACTTATAGTTGTTGAGCTGCCATCGACACGGACATATTGCCGTATCATGCTCTCCGACCGCTCCTCCTTCGTCTCCAGCAATAAACTTGTTTCCCCTTTCGCAATCCTGATTATTGACGGTAATTCTTTGTCCCGGGAAAGAAGACGAAGGCCGTATTTTGGCAAGGACCGGATGAATGTGTTCAACCCTGCACCGCTCAAGTAGATATAAATGCCCTCAGAAAATCTGCTGCCGCCATAACAGCGCCAAATAGCCGTTCCTCCGTAGAGTATCGCGTCGGATTCAACACGATTGTAAATGATGTCTATCACCTCATCCTGGAGTTCCGCAAGTCTTAGCCTGTCCCCGGTAATGAGGTCTGCAATTGGCTCCATTTGAAAGAAGTAATAATTATAAAATATTATAACTTTCGCTTATTACATTCCGATGTGACCGCAATATGACAGCCCCAACCGAAAATCATTGCCCAGAGAACAGTATCGCTCGTTGCAGAATGGGAATAAGAGGGGTATTTACAACGATGCGCCAATATGATAAGTCCGATTCGGTTGATACTTGTGATTCCTTCCCGCGCAACCGGACGTCGTGTGGGCCCAGAGACTGCAACGATGCAAATGACTCAGCCATTCCATTGAAGAAGATCAGGATTGGGGTTTGGATCAGACTTCAAGTCGGAGTTTGGTATCACTTGTATTATAGCTGTAATGAATCTGCAGCGATATGAATCAGGAGCGAAGCGTTGAAAGCGCCGGCGCTGGCAAAGACAGGGATGGCCTGAGGGGGAATGACAACGCTCCGGAGATATGGGAGAGGGCACGTTCAATCATGTCTCATAACTGGAGGAATGAATTTGGATATGCTGCTCCAAACATCGAATCGTATCCGGCCTGCTGGCTCTGGGATTCCTGCTTTCATTCGATCATCTGGTTAACCCTTGGCGATCAATCGAAAGCAGTCACCGAGCTATCGTCAGTCTTCAAATGGCAGCTGGAGGATGGCTTTGTGCCGCACATGGGTTTCCAATTCAATCCAAGCGCCGCCACGTCGGAATGGAGGCATCCAGGCCATTCAGACATAACGCAACCGCCGATGTTCGGCCACGCGATAAGGATGCTGCACAAATCCGGCATTGAAGTCACCGGCCTGGTCGGGAAGGCGACGGCTGCCTTTGATTTCCTGATGGCACATAGAATGGCGAAGAATGGCAGGTTGTTCATACTCCACCCATCGGAGGCAGGCTGCGGAAGCTCTCCACGATGGGATTCCTGGGCAAAGGGGAAGTTAGATCCTGTTTCATGGAAGGAACGAAAATCGGAGCTTGCGAGTTTGCTTGTGTGTTCTTCCTCCGGATCATCTGTCTCAAGCTCCCAGTTTATTGTTGAGTCGGCAGCGTTCAATGCGCTGACCGCCTTCAATATGATGGAGCTGTATCAAGTGACAGGAAATGAGAGGCTGCTGGAGCAGGCGGAATCAGTAATAACCGCGCTTGATGAGACGTGGGATGAGGAGCTTGGGACCTGGAAAGACGTGACTTCGGAAGTGAGGCAATCTTCCTCGGCAAGGACGGCAGAAGCACTGCTTCCAGTCCTTGTCTCAAGAAACAAGCAAGCCGTAAGCAAAGCGTTCAAAGACATCACAAGCGGCGGAAGACTTGAGTCCAGGTTCGGGGTGGCAGGAGCAGACAGGACAGAGAAATTCTTCGACCCCGGCGGTTATTGGAGGGGCGCCGGATGGCCACAGTTGAACTACCTGTTCTGGGTTGCTGCCGTGAGATCGGGAAGAAGGGAAATTGCCGACGAATTTGCCGCGAAGTCGTTCGGTGCCGCGACAGCAAGCGACTACAGCGAGTACTTCAACTCAATGACAGGGCAGGGCCTTGGGGCGAAACCACAATCGTGGGCTTGTCTCCCGATTTGCATGCTTGACAAAGACCAATAGATTTCACACATCACCACGACGATTGTCGTATGATGGTCAAGAATCGTCTCCGCCGATTCGTCAAATAACGCAGTTATGTGCCCTTATCTGAACCGAAGTAAGCTTTTTTGTCCGATTTGCAGGATTTCGGGCATCATTATATACCCGTGATCCATATTCACGCCCCTCAAGAATATTAAATAAGACGAGCGTGATTTTTTTATGACAGCCGATGGCAGCAGTTCTTTTGCAAAGAAAAAGAAAGGAAAAGTAATGTGGGCAATTGTTGCCGTTGTGGTGGTCGCAGCCTTGATAGGCTCAGTGGTCGCCTATACGGTTTATAACAACAACCAGAACAAAGTATCAAACATATACTTCTACAACTGGTGGGCAACGGATGGGAAAGTCGCCCTGACGAAGACCGTCGCGGCATTCCATTCCAAATATCCACAATACCAGGAAGTTTCCACGCTCAAGCCGGGTGCAGGAGGCATAGCAGCTCGGCTCGCAATACTGGATCTTATACAGTCCGGACAAGCTCCGAACACGTTCCAGGCAAATTTCGGTTCTGACATGATAAGCTACGCTGAGGCGGCGCCGCATGGATTAGGCTCGTTTGTAAACATGACGCCGGTCGCCCAGTCAATGGGACTGATGACCAGTGCAGTGCCGTCCGTCATTCATGCAGGCATGTACAATGGCACAATGCTTTCACTGCCAGTTGATACGCACAGGGCAAGCATGCTCTACTTCAACCCTCAAGTGCTGAGGGCACACAACTTGCCCATACCGACGAATCTCACACAGTTGCTCAATGAAACCGCTGCCCTGGAGGCAGCCGGCCTGACCCCATGGATGGTCCCGGGGAACGACAACGGGTGGGATCAGCTCAACCTGTGGGAGAGCATTTTCCTTTCTCTTGCCGGACCGCAGCTGTACGACCAGATACCATACGGAACTCTAAACCTGTCAAGCCCTACGGTTCAGAATTACATCTACCAGACAAACCAAATCCTGCTGCAGTTCACATCGAAGAACTACAACTATGCTGGTGCTTCGACACTCACATGGTCTGAAGCGATAAGCCATGTCGTCAGCGGTCAGGCTGCATTCCAGGTGAATGGCAATTTCTATGTGAATTACGCCTACGATTACCTCAACACAACAACATACCCTGCAGTTGCACCATACACAAACTGGACAAATGTAACATTGATGGAGATGCCATTCCCGGGAACGTCAAGTTACTACAACCTGGTAATTGACTCGGTTGCTGTGCCCACGGGCGCATCTTCCCAGTCGGGCCTGCTGTTCGCCAAGTACTTCAGCTCATTTGCGGGCCAGCAGATATTCACTAAGTGGAAGGCTGTTACATTCTACAACAATGTAACAAAGAATTACTACAACGATCCCGCGCAGTGGACCGACTACCAGGCGCTGCTCTCAACGCCAAGCAATGACTTCGTCATGAGTTTCCCCGGCGGACTTTTCCCAAGCGTATTCAGCGCAGTCGACACAGCCTTCACCGGACTGACTCAGGGCGGTGCATCCGACCTGTCCACCTGGAACACCACATTCGCTACACAGATGTCCAGTGAGAAATCCCAGTGGCTGACGGCCAACCAGATGGGCCTTGGTTTCTGGGGAACACTGTCGAACCCGCTGGGCGGATATCTGCCGCCATGGGTAAATGCGACGGCGGCGGTGTCCCATCGGGCTGCAGCGAGCAGCAGTAGTGTTCAGGGAACAGCTCCGATCGCGGGCCATCAGGCGCAAGCTGTTTCAGCTCCGGTGATTGCCATCCGATCGTTGGGAAACCTGGTGACGGGTACGTCGCTGCTGAAGGCCGATGTGGCTATGCAGTCGCTGAGACAGATGTGGGCGTGAGCAACGGGCAGTTGACAGAGATAGTGACCGTGAAACCGTAAACTGAGACTATGAACAGAGAAAAAAACGCCTCAGGAAGGCGCAGGATGACTTTCCTGTTCGTAGTCCCAACCTTATTTTTTGCTGCTTTCCTGATATACTTCATAATTTGGAACCTGTACTACTCATTTCTTGACTACTCGATACTTCATGCCCACAATGCGCAATTTGCAGGCTTCAGCACCTATTCGTCCGTGCTGGGTGACCCGCTGTTCGTCACCGCCTTTGGAAGAACAATACTTTGGGTGGCCGTGTGCCTCGCTGCCACAAACGGGCTGGGCATACTGATCGCTTCACTGATATTCTTCCTGGACAACGGGAAGCTGAAATCAATCTACAACTCCCTCTTCCTCTACCCCATATCGATTTCACTGGCTGCTTCGGCCGTAATCTGGACATGGCTTTACAACCCGCAGGAAGGCATCAATTCAATACTAACTGCATTGCACCTTCCCGCGTTTTCCGGTCTGTCCAGCCCCTCTACTGCTGAACTTAGCCTGATAATAGTCTCGATATGGATATACTCGGGCCTGTCGGCAATCTTCTACTACTCCTCATTTCAGGGCGTTTCCACCCAGGTGATCGAGTCTGCAAGGGCCGACGCTGCCAAGGCGCATACCATAGTCTTCAAGATACTGCTGCCGGAGGCAAAGAATGCATTCATAGTTGCCACCGTGACCATATTCCTGTTTGTTCTAAGAATGTTCAGCCTGCCCTATGTGGCGACCGGCCTCGACCCATTCACAATGACTCTCTCCGAACAGATGTTCAATTATTTCACAACTGAGTTCTTCTCAAAGGCTTCAGTGGTGAGCATCGTGGTCGTCATAATTGCTGCCGCCGTCATCGTCCCGTACGCGCTGTTTGGAGTAAAGAGGTGGATATCCGGTGATTAAGCCCCTGAAACTGGCGAAGAAAGCAATTCACCACGCAATCCTGATCGTGCTTGCGGCCCTGTGGCTCATACCAGTGTACGCGATGCTTATAGACGGAATGAAATCGGCAGGAGGTGTGCTGACGACACCCATACTGCAGCCCACGGGCCTCTCTTTCACCTCGCTAATAGAAGTCTCCACCGCACTGGAACTGCCAATCGTGAACAGCCTTATCATATCCATAACGACCGCGGCGGTTTCGACGCTCATCGGCGCACTGGCTGCATTCTACTTCTACAAGGGCAGATCCTGGACGAACAACAGTGTGTTTGTTATAATTGCAATAGCCACGTTTATACCATATCAGATAACACTTGTCCCTGTAACTGAAATACTGTCAACCCTCGGCCTGTTCAACACATACCCGGGCCTGATTTTCACCTTTGTGATATTCCATCTGCCTGGCGGAGCGCTGCTGATGACTATATTCATGAGCAATCTGCCGAAGAGCATCATTGAGTCGGCCAGGGCCGACGGTGCAGGCGACTGGGCAGTGTTCAGCAGAGTGGCATTCCCTCTCACGCTGGCAGGCGCCGTTTCAACATTCATACTCACGTTCGTGGAGGTGTGGAACAATTTCTTCATCCCCCTCGTACTGACATCGACGCCAAACATGTACACTGCCTCGATATCACTGCTTTCTTACACCGGCGGCTACGGTACACTCTACAACGACAGTTTTGCAGCTGCTCTTGTAGCATCGCTCATACCCCTGCTTGTCTTTGTAATCCTCGGTAGGTATTTTATGCGTGGTTTCCTTGCTCTCGGAAGCGGATCGAAAGGGTGATTTGAAATGGTCAAGATCGTTCTTGAGAATGTCACCAAGATATTCACGAAGAAGAAGCAGGAGAACAAGGTGCTGGACGGCATCACCTTCGAAGTCGCGGATGGCAATTTCTTCGGCATAATAGGACAGAGTGGAGCGGGAAAGACGACGCTCCTCAGGATAATTGCAGGTCTAGAAGGACCAACTCACGGAAGGGTCAAGTTCGACAATACAGTCGTCGCCGAGGAGGGAAAGATCCTTGTGCCGATAGAGGAAAGGAACATCGGCATGGTGTTCCAGACCTGGGCGCTCTATCCGCATCTCACAAGCTATGAGAACATAGCTTTCCCGCTCAGGGCAAAGAAGATGGATGAAAATGAAATTGAGTCGACTGTGCTGCATCTTGCGAAAATGCTTGGTATCGAAGAAGTGCTCGGCAGGAAACCGGGGCGAATCAGCGGTGGACAGCAGCAAAGAGTGGCAGTTGCGAGGGCGCTGTCCAAGAACCCCTCGCTTCTGCTGCTTGATGAGCCCTTCAGCAACCTCGATGCGACCATAAAAGACAATGCAAGGTCTCTCATTCGCACGGTGCAGAAGGAAATGCTCATCACAGCCATCATAGTTTCTCACGACCCTGCAGACATATTCTCGCTGGCCAACGACACGCTTGCAATCACAGACGGCAGATCG
>JAKAPY010000029.1 GCA_021811925.1 Thermoplasmata archaeon
CCTGCAGGACATTGCCCGGATAACCAGGAAGGTTAATTACACCGAAGTTGCCGTGGAGAAGGTTCCAGAGATAAACAAAATAGCGGATGGGAAGAGGGTAATTCAGGCCAAGAAGAATGGCTGCATTCCTCTCCTGGACCGCTGCAGATACTGTTGGACTAGGATGCACATACGGGGCAGTGAGAATCTTGTTGGGCTCGGCTGCCTCAAGTATAAACATGGCAAGAGTAAGGCCAAACATAGTCGGTATAAGCAGTAAAATTCTTCGAATGATGAAGAACCTTAACTCCATAGTTTTTCGTAATATTTGAACTCTATATAAACATGACCATGTCCAGCTTTTCTTATGCTGTTGGGAGATTGCTGGATATCCGGTATCGAATCAAAACACAGAAGAATAAACCGGCGTAGTGATTTCAATTCTGCCTATCCTTGGAGTCCTCATGGCGTTTCTGAGGCGGCAGCGTGCCACCAAATACGTCCTCCTCCTGCTTATTATGTATGGTGTCCTCCCAGCCCTTCAGCCTTGGCTTCGTGGGCGCCTTCTGCAGCAGTATGCTCTTTCCCGACCTTATGAGTTTGCCTATGCTTCGGAATGTGCCTCCAGATGCATTCGTTGTGATCTCCCTGCAGCCAAACAGTCCCTTTATGAGGCCGATAAGCCATGTCAACTCCTTGTGCCCTTTGTCGGGCGGCCGATAATCGAGGAAAGTGCCCATTAGCCCTTTCCTTCTTCATCTCCCGTATCGAGCTTTTCGAGCCTTACCGCCCTGAGCTTCTTTCCAATCCAGTGCTTTGGGACATGTATCTTTCCGGGCGTGTCAGGCTGTGTGACAACCCTTTCCACCACCTCGTTCCCTTCCATCCTGATTTCCACCTGCTTCTCGTCCGGCTTCCTGCGCTTTTTGCAATAATGTAGCACTAATAATTTTCAATACTTCCACCATCTGATGCCCACACTCGTGCGTTGACGGGCCCGGTGATATTGTTCAGATGTGCCGGAACCTTCTCAAGCCGTAATTAATCAATCACTTGGTACCCAACAATCCCTCGCACAGCCGACATTGGCAAAAAGTACATATACCGATTTGTCTAAGCATTCACTGAAAATAGATCTTAGTGTTCTGTTGTATCGCACAGATTATCAGATGGGTGACAGGGTTTGAAGTTTACATTTTATGGCGGGGCCGATGAAGTCGGCGGACTCGCAGTTACTGTTGAAGACGGCTTTGGAAAGGTAATGTTTGACTACGGCCTGATACCGAAGGATCCGCCTGTTTATCCGCTCCAGGCACCACCTGTGGATGAGATCATACTGACTCACGCGCATGTGGACCACTCCGGGATGATACCGTGGATAGCGTCAAGATACCAGGTTCCAGTTCACGGAACGTTTCCGACCAAGGAGGTCGGAAAGCTGCTCATGCTCGACAGCCTCAAAGTCGCGAAGATGGAAGGATACATGGAACCGTACGAGAACGGAGATGTAGAGGACACGATGTCGCTCTTCTCGGTCGAACGATTCGATAAAGGATTTGACATAGGGGGCACCGAATTCATTCCAAGGCAGGCCGGCCATATTCCTGGAGCGGCAATGTTCGAATTCAAGGGCGAGAACACAGTCCTTTTCACCGGTGACATACACACCGCCGAGACCCGGCTTGTACCCGGGGCCATCGTGCCAAAGGCCGACGTCCTTGTCATAGAATCAACATATGCAGGTCGCGACCATCCGGACAGAAGGAAGACAGAGGACGAACTCGTGGACAAGGTAAAGGAGATTGTAGACAGGGGCGGTCAGGCAATACTCCCTGCCTTTGCCGTCGGAAGAACTCAGGAACTGCTGATGATACTTGAGAAGACTGGCTATAACGTCTGGGTCGACGGCATGGGCCGCAAGATTGACAGGATATACAACCATTCCAGGGAATATGTAACCTCCCACTCCGCTCTGAAGAAGGCTTGCCTGAAGGCGTACGCGGTGGAGACCAACGAAGACAGGTTCAGAAGCGACAGGGCTGATGTCATAGTAACCACAAGTGGAATGCTGGATGGCGGGCCGGCACTGACCTACATCGAAAAAATAAGAAACGATCCAAAAAGCGGTATACTGATGAGCGGCTTCCAGGTTGAGGAATCAAACGGCTACAGGCTCCTGCATACGGGTCAGCTTGAGATAAATGGGGTAGTGGAGACAGTAAACTGCGAAGTGAAGAGATTTGACCTTTCAGCACACGCGGGCCACTCGGAACTCGTTGATTTTGTCAACAGGTGTAATCCGGAGACTGTAATACTGGTTCACGGGGATGGCGACAAAAGGCAGCTGCTTGCCGACGCTCTTGGCGAAAGGAAGGTGCTCATGCCCAAGAAGGGAGAGTCGCTCGCGCTCTGATCAGCTCGCCTCGACCCTCTTCACAATCTCGTCAGTCATTTCCGAACACTTTGATGGCGGCACTGGCCTCGATGTGTAGCCAGGCAGAGCGAGGTCGTATGTCACATGCCTCTTCTCCTTTATTGTCTCGTAGACCGCATTCCACACTTTTTCGGCTGCCTTTCTCTCACCGAGGTACTTAAGCATCATTTCTCCTGAAAGGATGGTTGCAACAGGGTCTACCTTATCCTGTCCAGCGTACTTGGGGGCAGAGCCGTGAACCGGTTCAAACAAAGCCATGTCCGCCCCTATGATGGCCCCGGGTGTTATACCCAGCCCGCCAGCAAGTCCAGAACACAGGTCGGAGAGTATGTCGCCAAACAGGTTTGTCGTTACAACGACATCGTAATCCTGGGGCTTCTTCACAAGTTGCATTGCCATGTTGTCTATGAGCCTCTCCTCGAACTGTATCGTAGGGTATGACTTTGCGATCTTCTGCGCTACTTCCTGGAAAAGGCCCCCCGTGTACTTCATAATGTTGGCCTTGTGGACGGCAGTGACCTTATGCCTCTTCTCCTTGAGCGCATACTCGAACGCAAATTTGACAATCCGCTCGGACGCCTTTCTTGTGACTATTCCTATTGTCTCCGCGGCCGAATGGTCCCTGTCGACCCAGTGCTCCACGCCCGAATAGAGCTCCTCCGTTGCCTCCCTCACCACAACAAGGTCCACATCCGAATACAGCGTTCCCTCACCTGCGATGGATCTTGCCGGCCTGACGCTTGCATAAAGATCTAGCATCTGCCTCAGTGATACATTGACGCTCCTGAAGCCGCCGCCGATCGGCGTCGTCAGCGGGCCCTTGAGTCCTATTTTGTTTTTCCTCATGCTCTCCAGGACGCTCTCCGGAAGTGGTGTCCCTTTTTCCGCAATTACCTTCTGTCCCGCCTCTACAACTTCCCAGTCGAACTGCACCCCTGTCGCCTCGAGAACCCTAATCGCCGCATTTGTGACTTCTGGTCCTATGCCGTCCCCCGGAATCAAAGTGACCTTGTAGACCATAACAACCACTTTTATGGTCTGAAAGAATGATCAGAGCTTATTTAACAGTTGGCTGGTGCCTGCCTACCTGTTTGTTCCGCCCCTCTGGTGCAGTCTGAGGTTGAATGTCCTGATCAGGCTGTACAGGACCTTTGGCATTTCCTCATAATTCTTAATCTCGTACATATCGCCCTTGCCATTGTTTGCCATTCCCTGGCACACGTCCTCCCTTGCATCCAGTCCAGTTGTCATCATAACATGCAACTTCGGAAACAATGCTGCAAGCTGCCTCGGATCATGGCCCATGGTATAGTTGCCGTCTGTGACTACCACACCTATCCTGTTGGGAGTCTTTGCCTTTTCAAGCTCCCTGAGGCCCGCCCTCAACCCCTCCTCTATGTTTGTGTATCCCATGGCATTCAGGTCGAGTAGATCGCCAATGAGCTTTTCAATGTCCGCTTCCTTCTCCATCTTCTTTATTGTGTTTGCCTTGTTTTCGAAGAGTACCACCGCATACTCTATTCCCTTGAGCCTGTGCGCCAGAACGGCTATCGAGCTCGTTGCAACGGCGAGCTTCTCCCCCGTCATTGAGAGGCTTGCATCGATCATGAGCACGCAGGCTATGTGTTTCAGTTCTTTTCTCTCAAGAACAATTTGTTCGGGCTGAATATCCCTGGGGGAAGCAATGTTGTCCAGAGTGCTGGCTATCTCAATCTCCCCTTCAACGCCTGGCCTGTAATCCACAAGCCTTTTCACCGTGGGCATCTTGGTGGGGCCGAGCTGCCTGAGCGTCCTGTCTATTATTGCCCTTATTGCAATCCTTTTTGCCGCCCTCACCAGCGATGGGTCCTTTGCCTTGAGCCTAATCTTCTGGTAGTTTTTTGCGATCGACCAGATAATTTCCTCTCCGGTTCCTCCGGGAACATCGACAATGCCCTTCAGCCGCTGCATTATGTCAAGGGCATCGTCAGGCTCACTCTCTACTTCCTGATCGTTTTTTTTTCCTCGGCCTTCTTCTCCGGAGGCTCTGCGTTTGACTCAGCCCTGACAGGAGCGGGCTGCTCAATCGGAATATCTGTCAGGACCTTCTCAAGTATTTCGTCTATTACATCATAGACAGATTTCTTGGCATCTTCACGGAGTTCTACCCTGGTGGGTATTGACATGTATGCAGCCTCCCGGAATGCTGCGAATGAGGTTCCCATTCTTGAAAGAAGCAGGGCCATCCCCGTAGCCGCCCTGATTGACGCGCCGCGGCGAATCGAGGGGTGTACCCTTGTTTCGCGGACGATGGATGTGACTGCCCTGATGACACGCTGTTCCTTGATTCTAGCCCTCGTCTCAACTATGAGCCTTTCTTCCTCCTCAGACTGATATGTGAGGGGCAGCAGCTCAAACCTGTCGGACAGTGCCTCTGAGAGGGAACTCGTGGCGACAAATTCACGTGGGTTCTGCGTTGCAATAATCAGAAAACCCTCTTTGGCCATCATGGTGCCAATCCTCGGTACCTCTATCTTTCCCTCGTCCATTGCAGGCAGCAAGACGTTCTGTACGCCCTCATTCAGCCTGTTCAGTTCGTTGATGAAAAGGATGCCTCCTGTGTCCATTGCCGACGCCAGCGGCCCGCTTATGAACGCATCCATTGTGTAACCTTTCTTCATCACGATGGGGGGATCGAACCAGCCTGTCAGTTTCTGTTCCGTGTAGCGCTCATCGCCGTCAACACGGAATATTGGCCGGTTGAGATAATCTGCAATTGCTGTCGCCAGGACAGTCTTTCCAACTCCCACTGGGCCCTCTATGAGGGTGTGCCTGCCAGCCATGGAGCAGAGCAGAGCCAGTCTGAGTTCCTTTTCCCTTCCCACTATGCCGTTCTTTGCCTTTATGGCATCCACGGCCTGTTCTACGGTTCCGCCGAGTGCGGCTGTCTCACGCAAAATCGACACCTCTCCGCAGCCTCTGCGAACACCAGTCAGGATCGTCGATCATAGCTCTTGGTTTCACGTTATAATATATCATTAATTAAACTGTCGGTTTTCCAAGTACCGAGTCCTCGCCCCTTCTCAAAACAAACATATATCGTGGAATGGTATTGAATGGACATCCAGGAAAGTTGAAACAGCTGGTTCCAATCATGCGGGCTATCGAGTTTCAAAAAGTCTCGAAGGAGGACACGTACGTTTCCCTGAAAGAGGTCTCCTTTGCCGCTCAGTCGGGGGAGGTCACATGCCTAACCGGCCCTCCCGGCTCAGGGAAGGGAACTATTGTATCCATCATCGCGGGACTGACCAGCATCGACACTGGAATGGTCCGTGTCCTGGGGATGGATCCGTTCTCTTCCATGCGCCTGAGCCGAGGCTGTGCGCTCGTTTCGGGGCGCCATTCGCTCCCTTCGAATCTTTACATGGATGATATGCTCGTCCACGCATCCAGGCTTTATGGATTCACGCGGGATGATGCCAGAGAAGCATTGCGGCTGCTTGACCTGTGGAATGAAAGGCATCTTCGCATTTCCAGAATTCCGTCCCACAAGGTCGAGATTGCCAAATTTCTTCTTCCGATATGCCGCAGGCCAGAGCTCATGATTGTGGATTGCATGGACAAGGCACTCGATGCATCCCAACTGAGTTTCATCTACTCCTGTCTTGCAGACATTGTCAGAAGCAAGGCATCCACGCTCTTCATCACCACTTCTGATAGGCGCAGCGTGGAAGATTTCGCGAACTCCTTTGTAAGGATCCGGGACGGTAATGTGAAAAGCGAGTTATCCCTTTCCGCAGGCGATAATCGCTCCGGTTCAAGGTTGCGGATTAGGGTCTCCGACGTTGTCCTTGCAAGCATGGTTCTCAATGCGGTGGGTGTTGAAGGTGGCTCCGTACTGATACGGGAACCTCCTGATGGCATTTCTTCCGCCATCGCGCTGCTTGAGGAGAAGGGAGTGAGGATCAAATCAATTGAAAGGGTAGGGGAGGAATTCTCGGTTGGAGAGGGCGAGGACACAGGCGCTTCGTGATTTCGTTGAAATCCTTGTCATGAGGCTCGAAATGGACTATGACTCGATTGGGTCAGCGGTCCTGATATTAGTGATTATATTCCTTGGTGCGGTAAACCCGTTCCTTACAGTCTTCAACCCCGTCCCTCCCCCGGTCATCTACGCTCCCGTAATGACTGTCCTTCTGGCCTCAGATCCAATTCAACGGTTCTTTGAGCTGAACGCTGTATTCGATTCATTTATTCTGAGCGGCTGCGCCGCACTTGCCCTTCTTTTCAAGAATCTTTCGTTTGGCGCCGTGGGGGACATAAGGGACGGGACAATGTCCACTCTTCTTCTCATGCCGGGGGGAAGGAAGGCTGTGTTTTCGTCCATAATTGTTTCCTCGGCGCTCCTACCATATCTTGTTTTTTCAATTCCTGTTCTGACCGCCATGGCACTTTCCACCAATTCGCCTTCCCCCGTGGATGCGCTTCTAATTGTGGGTTTCAACTTCCTCGCGGTTATGGGTCTGACTTCAGTCACGCTCTGGACCGGGGTCATTACTAGGAGTCCTGCTCGATCCTTTGGTTACGGAATGGCCTATCTTGTCGTGTCGCTGCTCCCTGTTCTGCTCGCCCTGCACAATGACAGCGTGCAGCCGCTGTTCGTGTCTGCGCTGCTCACGCCTTCTCTTTCGGCCAGTGCCTACGTCTTACTGTTCTATCCGGCAGTGCGCTTGCGCTTTCCCGCTTTTTCCCTCACTCCGGACTACTTGACACCAACACTGATTGTAATGTTGGTGGCCGGTCTTGTATTCAATACGCTGATTTTCTATCTCCTGTACTACCACTGGACAAGGCGCGCATCTTTCTGACGCAGCGTTATTCACTCCCTCTTTATTGCCGGAACCGGCTTGAAAAACCAAAGTGTAATATCAAATGCCGGGCATTTCGTTGAAGCGCATGTCAAACGAAGGCTCAGTGTTGAGGGCAGCGCTTATAGTAGTCGTTGCCGTGATCCTCGTCATTTCAGCTTTCAGTTTATTCAGGGTCGTTTACCCGACCTCACCGCGGAATGGAAATCCAGGAGGGCAAACATTCAAGCTTTTCTTAAACCAGATCAACGACACTAGCGGACTGGGAGCAAACGAAACCAGCTTCTCCCCCGTGTCACAGTCCATTGTCCTCATAGAGGGTTTTGTGTACAACAATTCGAGTGCATTACCTATCTTTTCCTCGAGGCTGTTCGTTGCTGTCTTCCCCGCCGGGACCGTAACTGCCACCAACAGTTACGGGGTTTACCAGTATTATATAATGTACAGAGGCAACGGTGATTTTGCATACAAGATTCCCGGTTACTATCCCAGAACTGTACACATAGATGCAGGGAGAAGCATTGTGTGGGCCAATTTGAGCATGGATCCAATGCCCAAGTACAGGGTTGCGGGCTATGTCACTGATGCATACGGCAGCAGGATAGCGGATGTGGGTGTAACAGCATCCGACTTCTACCAGGCGGTTGGCGCTCTGACTGGCAGGAACGGGAGCTTTGCATTGTATCTCACAAATGGAAGTTACCAGGTCAGATTTTCAGGAATATATTACATTGCCTTGGATGTGACTCTGAATGTCAGCGGCCGAAGCATCACCAACTTGTCGGTCAGGCTGACTCCGAGCGTCCCTTCACCCTTCATTCTCGGAGGGTATGTTCTCAACACAGCGGGCCATGTGGTTGCAAATGCGACCTTGTCCACCTTCCCTATCCTTAATGGCACGAAAGCGGGTGCCGATGGCCATTTTACACTGAAGAACATGTATGGTTCGGTGAAATTGAACGTAAGCTCGCCCGGATATTCAGATGCCTCCTTCGTTGTCACTTCTGTAGTGGCTGACCAGACCAATCTCAATCTCACGATGCATCCCCTCTTCTCCATCGGTCAGGGCCTTCAGATAATCAATCTCACACCATCGTCCCAGACTGGTGATCCCTCAACAAACGCGACCTCTCTTGTCTCCATACTAACATCGGCAAATGCATCCGGTCCAGTTTCTTACGCTCCAGCTTCATTGTCTCTCGCCTTCAGCTATGGAGGAAGCCCGCTGCCCAACATTCAATTCCTGGCATACATAGACTCGGCGGGAATATTCTACAGGGGCATATTCGGCTCAGGCAGCCAGAGTCTTGGCTCTGTTCAGCTTAACTTTTCAGGCTCTTACAGCATCACTGTGCTGACGCTATTTTATGGCCGGTACAGCACCTCCTCATTCTACAGCGGCTCTTCCTCACTCTCCCTGCAGCTGTCCAGGCAGGCATCCTACAACATCTCGATTAATGCGTCGGACCAGCTTCACAACTTCAGCGTTCCAGCGGGCGGCATTTCGGTTTCAAATTCACTATTCGCACTCCCTTACATCGCACATGCATCCGGCAACTCCACCGTCTTCAAATATTCCCTGCCAGACGGCGGTTATTATTTTTCCTATAATGGACCGGGATATGTCAACGCCTCGGTTGCCGCGAACATCTCTGGGAGCAGTGTGAGTGTGAACCTGCCCCTGTTGCCGTACATAGTGATGCTTACCGACAATTCGAATCTGACCTGGAATGTTAGCCTCACATCTTCAACCGGCGTCAGCAATACGACTCTAGGTGCAAACACTACTCTGATGTTCCAGGCGCACATCGGGAGCTACTCCATGGCCTCGACGACAATGGCTGGCACATACCACCTTTCCTCGTCGTTCAACATATCGGCTGCCATCCCTGTCATGACTCTTTATTTCAACAGGACATTTGCAAAGATCTCGTCTGCAGCGGCCGGCAGCAGCTTCAATGCGACCACGGGCATCTACAGTGCAACTTTCACCATGAACACCACAGCCACATCAGCTCTTCTCCTTGATGGCCTGCGGCTCCTTTCCCTGAATTTCACTCCATCCCTTTCAACCGCTTACATCTCGCATGTGTCATTCTCCTTCGCCGGGAATTCGACCGCTTTCGCGACGCCGATTACCGTCCAGGGAGGTATCGTCTCAATAAACCTAATCTCCTCGGGACTCAATTCTACGGATGGAAGCGACATGGTGGCCAACCTGGTCCTCCGGCTAGATTATTCAATCGCAACTGTCATGCCGGTTGGAAGCGGCTACAGGACATGAGGTGGAAAAATGGACTGGAGGGAGAATTACCTGGAAAGGAAATATGCGCTGAAGAAGGGCGAACAGCAGATTCCATCTACCGCCGGACAGGCTGACGGACCGACTGAAGATCCGGGAAACGGAATTGAGAAGATGATAGAAGAAGGGCAGCTTCAGCTTGCAGCAAGAAGGGGTTTCGAAGCAGCACTTGGCTCTTATCTCAGAAGATTCAAGAAGGCAATCGACAGCTCGAGCACTTACAGGGAATTCATCTCGGATTCAATTTCCTCATTCAGCGCTGTCAGCGATTCAATTCTCACTTCAGGCTCAAGAGATGCACTGAAATTCACCAGCCTTCTCGTGTGGGACAATGCCCCGGGCAGAGACCAGTTTGAAGCTCTCCTGTCCCTGTCAACACTCTACTTCGAGTCATACGAGCCGTTTGTCTACGGTGGTGGCGTCAAGCCTAGTGCAGAGAGAATGAAACTTCTCTTCAGGGAGGCAATGGGCCGGTCTGGTACGGAGGGCTGATAGGCTGGAGACAAAACGCCGATTCGGCAAATCAGCCCACTCCCCTATGCTTTTCGCCGGTACGGCTGCGGGTGTGGATTTAGCCTCTGCCTTCTCCAGATTCATTATTCCTGTTGCCGCAATCGCTGCAGCAGCTTATTTGTTCAGGCTTTTCGGATTCGGCTGGAAAATATACCGGCCATCCAAAGCTTCCGGCGGCACAAATGGGAATGTCGGCTCTTACCAGAGGGAGCTTGACATGATAAGGGAGGGCCAATACCTTCCATATGTGGCGGCAATGGGTGAAATGGTAAAGGAGTCGGGAGGCGACGTTTCCGCATTTGAGAGGCTCCGCTCGGAGTTCTCGGCCATTGCCAGGGAAACAGGCCAGGGAGAAGCATCGACGCGCGGGAACATGGACCGTATCATTGAACAGATGGCTCGCATCTACAGGGAGTCGACAGGGGACGAGGGCTTGTCGCTCGACCGGGGAAGGAGGTAGGGTTCATGACCGGTGCGGTCATGGAAGAAAGCGAGAGAAAGGCCCTGGATGAGAAGATGCAGCGGCTCCGGCTTGAGATCGGAAGGCGCGTCATCGGGTCGGAACGGATTGTCAGGTTCATGCTCATCTCGATACTCACTGAAAATCACATACTTCTGGAGGGTGTCCCTGGGCTGGCAAAGACGAGGCTTGCAAATGAATTTGCCAGACATCTCGGGCTCGACTTCAAGCGAATTCAGTTCACACCAGACATGCTTCCGACCGATGTGATGGGAAACTATGTACTCAACCTGCAGACAAGGAAAATGGAATTCAGGGAAGGACCGGTTTTCACGAATGTGCTGCTTGCGGACGAAATAAACAGAACACCGCCGAAAGTGCAGTCCGCACTTCTGGAGTCGATGGAGGAGAAGCAGGTAAGCTCAAACGGCCAGATGCATCCCTTGCCTGAGCCCTTTTTTGTCATAGCTACCCAGAACCCGATAGAACAGGAGGGCACATTTCCGCTGGCGGAGGCGCTGCTGGATCGTTTTTTGTTCAGATACAGGATGACCTACCCCACAAGGGAAGATGAACTCAAGGCAGTTCGCATCTCCCTGGATGCGGGTGAGAGACCCGAGTTTTTTACTGACGAAGAGATAAGGTCGCTGAGGCAGACCGTGAAGGATGTCCATGTATCGGATGAGGTGTCCGAATATGTGGTTGATCTTATCAGGCATACAAGGGAGGCAAAGGGAGTCTTTCTCGGTGCCAGCCCGCGGACGAGCGTCAAGTATATCAGGGCCATAAGGGCAAACGCACTCCTGTGCGGCAGGGATTATGCCCTGCCTGACGACGTGAAATTCATTGCACATGAGATGCTGAACCACAGGCTCATACTTCAGCCGGAGATGCATCTGGAGAGCGACAACGAGCCACATGCGGTGATGAGTGCTGTCATAAACGGGATAATAAAGGACGTGAAAGTTCCAAGATGATAAAGTGGTCCACCTACCCGCTGCTGTTTCTCCTGACGTTCGGCATATTCGAGGCAGTTATGCTCGGATACAGTTATTTCCTGATTTTTTCGCTGCTTCTTTTCTTCACTGTTTCGGCAGACGTTATTATTTTTCATGCAGTGACAGTGGAGCGAATCAAGTCATTGCAGGTACACAGAAGGGTAGTACCCTCGGCGAAAGCGGGCTGGTTCGACGTTGCGCTTGAGTTTTCAGGCACCGGCCAGGGACTTCTCGTCTTCAAATACGCCGATTTGCTCTCGGACGGCCTCGACGCGCAGGGCGAGAGTAGCGGGAGAATAATCTTCAGGGGCAGTGGGCAGGCAATCAAGGAGTATTCTGTCACTTCCCCCTACTTCGGCCGCCACACCCTGGGACCGCTGGAGCTGAGCGCATCCGATCCGTTTGGCCTCTGCCGCTTCAGGATTCTGAGGCAGGAAACAGACCGGGTTGCCATTCCCCCTATGATAGCTGAAAGGGCAGGGATGAGGGGCGTAGCCGCGCGGAGCCACAGATTCAACCCAGTGGCGGGCAGCCTGCCGCGCCCCGGCCAGGGTTACCAGTTCCTCAGCATAAGGCCCTATACTGTACACGATGAGTCGAGGAGGATAGCATGGAACAGGTTCGGAGCGGTCAGCGGTGACGACGTCTATGTTAAGGAGATGGAGGACGAGAGAAACACTGATACCATATTCGTAATCGACTACAGCTCATCAACCAACATCGGCCAGCTGGACAGGATATACTGCAGCGAGGTTTCAGGCGCCCTCCGCGCATCTTTTGCACTTTGCAGGCAGGGCGACAGGGTAGGTTTCTTCCTTTATTCATCGACACGGAATTTCTTTGTCGCCCCCGAACCCGTTGCTTCATCGGCGAAGCAGCTGCAGGCGATCCTGAAATCGACCGAGCCCGATGGGCAGTTTGACCTTGCAGGGTCTGTCAGGGCACTGAAAAAAAGGTATGGCAAGTCAGCGCTTACCGTCATCATTTCGCCTCTGATGGCGTTCGACGGCATGGCGATAAACCGCGAGTCTGTTCCCATTCTCTCAAGACGTTCGGTGAGGCTTATAGTCCCTGAGGCATCCACCTTCTTCGATTCCTCCGGAAAGAACGCCAGCCTAATCCTGATGCGGATGGTCACGGTCGGAAGGAGGAGTCAGATGTCTAACAACGTCAGGTTGCTCAACGGGCTCGGGGTACGAGCCAAACTGTCTTCCTCAAGGACGCTTGTTTCGGACCTCGCCGCCATATGGTATGAAGGGAGGTATTCATACGCCGGATACTGAGGGCAGAACCCTTCTGAACACTTCCCGGCTCCTGATTGCTTTTCCTCTCCTTGCCCTCTTCGCTTACACAGTTCCCTTCTTTGCACCTGGCCTGAACCCCCTACTCGCCGTCCTTTTCATTGCGGTCCCCTTTGTATCGAGGACCCTGCCCGAGAAGAGGAAAGTTGCATTCTACTTCGCCCTCGAGATGCTTTTTATTTTTTTTGTTCTCCTGTATGCCATCGGGCCGACTGGGGGAAGTGCCCTGCAAAGGGGGACCGAGGTGTATTCCGCCGTCATGTCGGCGGAGTTTGCACTTCCCTTCATATTCGGAATGGAAATACTACGTTCAAGGGAACCTTTCCAGGCGATGAGCTCGTTCCTTCTCGGCACAGGGATTACGCTGGAGGAAGTTGCAACAGTCAGCTACTCTCAGATGCACACGGTCCCTGTGATTACAGCCTACATCGATGTCTGGTCGCTTCAGCTTTCTGGAATAGCTTCCCTGTTCGAGAGCGGGTACCAGTCAGGACTGCCCCTCCAGACAATGAGCATTGCAATATCGCCCGTCATACTGCTTCTTCTGCTTCTCGCAGTTGCCGGCTTCTTCCTGTTAATGATGCATGCAGCCGGTGGCGTGAATTCAATCAGGCTAGAGCAAACCGCCCTTCTTCTTGCAGTCGGTGCCGCAGCCACAATAGCTGTTCTTTCGGTTGCCCTTGCCGCGACAGGCCCG